>CAMZLN010000216.1 GCA_947311465.1 uncultured Saprospiraceae bacterium | reverse complement strand
AGATTTAAGCGTTGAATTATTTTTAATAATAATCTTAGCATTGTCTTCCAAATAAATACCATATTGTAAATCTTCAATTAAATCAAAGTTTAAAGTTGCACCATCAATAATCAAGGTCGTATTTCCACCTATATTTATACTTCCAGCAACATCATTAATGTCAGAATTAATGATGTATGTTTTATCATCATACAAGTCTATATCAGCATTTATACTCGTTATGATATTCTTAATAGCAGGTGCTGTTGGCTTATCATCGTTACATGACACAAATATCAATGTCAAAATCAGTAGTATGTATTTCATTTTTTTTTTTTATTGTTTAACCAAAAGTCCACAAGATAGCAATGAAACGGTTAATTTACAACATTAATTGTTTGCCCTTTTTGAAATGCTTGAATATTTTCAATCACTCCTTTGAGTAGACGTGTTCTTGCTTCTTGACTACTCCAAGCAGTATGTGGGGTGATAATACAATTTTTAATACCCAATAAAGGATGATTTTTATTGGGGGGTTCTTCTCTCAAAACATCTAGTGCGGCACCTTGAATCTGGTTGTTTTTCAAGGCATTTGAAAGTGCATTTTCATCTATCAATTGTCCACGGCCAGTATTGATAATGATAGCAGTGGATTTCATTTGTTTTAAACTTTTTTTATTGATGAGATGTTTTGTCGTTTCATTTAAAGGAACATGTAAGCTTATAAAATCACTTTCAGAAAGTAATTTTTCTAAGGACACAATTTCAATATGTGGAGCTGCATCACGTTTTGGATTTCGACTTGCCACCCATATTTTCATTCCAAATGCATCTGCAATCTTTGCGACTTCTTGACCTATTTTTCCAAAACCAACAATTCCAATGATTTTGTTGTAAACTTCATGGGTTTCACCAAGATAAAAAGTGAAATCTGGAGAACTGCTCCAAGTTCCTTGATGTACTTCTTTGTTGAAAGATGCAATTTTATTTTGAAAATGCAAAATATATGAAAATACTTGCTGTGCAACAGATTTGGAGCTGTAATCTCGAACATTACAAACGGGAATATTCTGATGACGAGCGGCTATAATATCTACAATATTATAACCCGTTGCCATTACAACGATAAGTTTTAATTTATTTAATTTGGATAACAATTCCTTAGAAATAGGAACTTTATTGGTAATGATGATGTGAGCGTCTTTCACTCGATCATAGATTAACTCGGAAGGAGTCCGATCAAAAATAGTGACCTGTCCTAGAGATTTTACAGTTTCCCATGATAAATCTCCAGGATTGGTCGTGTATCCATCAAGAATAACAATTTTATGCAAAATTTTTCACAGTTTGAAAATGAGATCAAAAGAAATAGTGAAGAATCTATATTTATCGGTTCTAAGTGAATATAAAATACAATAGAACAAGAATTACAAGTGTAATAACACCTGCTATTTTCCAAAATTTCTGCTCTTCTTGTTTGTCAAGCTCAGTAGAAACGTATGGTTTTGTAGATGCTCCAGAATTTTTTGCTCTTGCAATTTTTTCTCTTTTTCGCTTACTTTTTGGTCTATATGCTTTACCCATAATTCTTATTTTTAGTTATAGTCACCAAGTTAATGACTTTTTATTTATAATTCTAATTTTTTCAATTTCAATTTACTGCTTCACTACTCAATATCACTTCTTTTTCTTTAAAAATCACGCCGTATTCTTCTAATTCTTCCAAAACTTGATTATAAACTTGACTCATTACGGGAATATTTACACCTGTAAGTTTCACTTTTCCAGTAATCACCAACTTTACAAAAATACCTAGTGGTAAACCTACCAATTGAGCCATAGCCGTATGTACATCATCTTTTCCTTTCAAGACCAATGTGGTTGTCAAGTGTTTTTCTTGACCGTCCAACTCATATTCAAATTCATGCTGCATGATAATCATGTCCTTGTCTGTACTTTTTAAAGTCCATTTTTCTAAAAGTAAAGTTTCCAGAATTTTAGCAGGCGAAGCATTTTTTAATTTGATTTTCTTTTTAGAAAACAATCCCAACCAATCCAATTTTGTCATGACCTCGGATTCAATAGAAATATCCATTAAATTGGCAACTCTATCCCGAATCGTTTTGCCTGGAAAATCACCCACATAGGCGTTGACAAAATCATAGTAAGTCATCTTATCTGAATGAACAATAGGGTAGGAGTCATCCGTTAAACCTATTTTTACCAATACATGCCATGCATCACAAAATCCAGTATGTCGAATTGTTCCTCGCACCATATTCGGGATATCATTCAGCCCATAGACATCTTTGTAGACCAAAGAATCTCGATTTGGATAAACTTCATACTCTCCCATACCTAAAATATCAATCACTTGATGCTGTGAAAAAATTCTACGATAGGGTGTATATCTATATTTTCCGTCTTGGATAAATTGTGCAGTTCCTTGTCCTGCAAGGACAACATTTCTTGGATTCCAAGTAAATTTATAATGCCATGGATTGTCATCACTTTCAGGGGCTATCAAGCCTCCCGTATAAGATCTAAACGCTGTCAATTTACCACCGGCAGCTTTGATTTCGTCTATTTTTTGCATTGCAGACATGTGGTCAATTCCAGGATCTAATCCCATTTCTCCCATAAAAAGCAATCCATTGTCTTTGACTTGATCTGCTAATTCCTGCAATTCATTGGAAACATAAGATGCTGAAATGAAATGCTTTTTGAAACGAATGCAATCTTCTGCAACAGGCAGATGCATGAAAGCGGGAAGCATTGAAACCACAATATCGGCTTTTTTTATCAAATCCTGACGATCATTGTGTTTTTTTACATCCAACCAAACCGCATGCCCTTGTGGATGATTATTGACTTTACTTTTTGCTAATTCAACATTAAAATCAGCAACTGTTACCGACCATTTGAATATTGTTGCCTGTTTTAGTAAATAATCAATTAGCTCGGTAGAAGAACGTCCTGCTCCAATTATTAATATTTTCATGAGTTTAATTTTCAATTTTAAAATTTCGATTTCTTATATTAAAATCTTTGCAATGATAAGATAATATTTTGAAAAAACTATTTAATTAAAAATGATATTTCTCAATTGCGTTATGTCTTATTTTACTCTTTTTTTGTAAAAAAGTTATGGAAAATCAATCAAATGCAACATTCACCGTTATTTATTGTTTATAGATAGACTATTTCACAAATTGATTGTATGAAAAAACATAATATAAGTACTAGCTTTCAAATATTTGACCAAGTTTCAGAATTAACTGATATCGATCAAAAATTGGTGCTTGCAGCAAAGGATGCTTTGAAAGATAGTTATTCTCCTTATTCTAAATTTAAAGTAGGAGCAGCAATTTTACTTTCTAATGGTGAAATTATAAAAGGTAGTAATCAAGAAAATGCTGCTTATACTATGTGTTTGTGTGCCGAACGAGTAGCCATCGCAGCTGCTGACTCTGTTTATCCAAAAGAAAAAATAATCGCCATTGCCGTTACCGCAAAAAGCCCTACAAAACCAATAGATAAACCCATTGCACCCTGCGGAGCATGTAGGCAAGTTCTATGTGAAACAGAGAACAAACACAATCAATCGATGAAAGTAATAATGCAAGGTGAAGTTGGACAAATCGTAATCATTGAAACTGCAAAAGATCTTTTACCCTTCCATTTTGATGCAGAATTCCTATAATAAAAAAGTCCCAATTACTGAAGTCCTGAAGTCTTGCCATCCTGCCGTCCTGAAGTCTTGCCGTCTTGATATCCTGAAGTCTTGATATCCTGCCGTCCTGATATCCTGCCGTCCTGCCGT
Source organism: uncultured Saprospiraceae bacterium (assembly GCA_947311465.1). Lineage (GTDB taxonomy): Bacteria > Bacteroidota > Bacteroidia > Chitinophagales > Saprospiraceae > CAMZLN01. The sequence continues at coordinate 2,750 of CAMZLN010000216.1, read as the reverse complement.
CTTGAAGTCCTGCCGTCCCTAAGCAAGAAAACATAATTCCGAATTAACTTACCCTTCAAAATGCAAAGAAAAAGTAAACGATCTAGAAAAAATCTTTTCCAAGACAGTAGATTCGTCCAATTTGTCATTATATAAAAGTAAATTTCCGATACCTTGAGATATTTTAAATTCTGGAGAGAAGATAAAGTATGGGAAGAAAAACTGAATCCCCGCACCATATTCAATAGTAAAATCGGTTGGACTGATTTGAATAATTTCATCCGCTTGTCGTGAACGGGAGTTACTCGCTACATCAAAGGAATATTTTGCTCCAGCGATTACAAATAATCTAATATCGTGATATGGAGCTGATTTATAACGAATATGAAATGGTAATTCTGCTGTAATAGATTCTATTCTGAATGTTTCTGGTTTCTTTTTTTCATCGATCCATCCATAACTAATATCTCTTTCTGCAAATGATAATGTTGGTAAAAATCTCAAATCGAAATACTCTCCAATTTTCAAATTAGAAACAATTCCTAGATTAAAACCTGGACCATTCACTTCATTTACGATAGCGATGCTATCATGTGCTATGAATTTTTTAGATCTATATATTTTATAATCGGCAGAGTTGTATGCCAAAGTAATTCCAAAGTAATATGGCTTTTGCTGAAAATCTAGATAATTATAATTACCTCTATTTTTTTGAGCAATAGCATTCATACTCAAAAACAACATAAATATAATGACTATTTTTGACCGGTGTATATGGAACAAATGCCTAAGGTTTGTGGTTTGCATTGACTTGAGTTATATCCTAATTTTGTTAATATGTTCGTAAATTTCTTTTGGTCAGGAAATGCCTGAACCGATTCATACAAATACTTATACGCTTTTGGATCCTTAGAAGTTATCTTACCAATAGCTGGCAAAATATACTTAAAATATCCATGAAATACTTGTTTGAAAGGAAATAGTGTTGGTTGAGAGAATTCTAGTACAACAAGTTTGCCATCTTTTTTTAGAACTCTTTTAATCTCATTCAGCCCTTTTTCTAAGTTTTCAAAATTACGTACTCCAAATGAAACGGTAACTGCATCAAAAGTATTGTCATCGAAAGGAAGATTTTCTGAATCTCCATGAATCATTTCTATTAAATCCGATAAACCTTTTTTTGCAATCTTTTTAGTACCGACATTCAACATTTCTTGCGATAAATCCAATCCAACGATTTTTGTGGGATTAAGTCTTTTTGCAATTTCTAATGCTAAATCTCCTGTGCCAGTAGCCACATCTAATATCACCTTTGGATCAGCAGAAGATAATGTAGAAATAGCATTTTTTCTCCAAATCGTGTCGATGCCCATTGAAAGGACTCGGTTGAGGAGATCGTAGTGCTTAGCTACATTGTCAAACATTGTTTCGACTTGCTTTTTCTTACTACCTTCTTGCTCGTATGGTTTTACAACTTCCTTTGACATGACAGACATTTTTTTGAATTTACTGCAAAGGTGCGAAAGAATATTGAAATAAAGAAACTTAATTGAGTTTGTGGTTTATACTGTAGTTTGATACCTGTTAAAAATGTTTATTTTATTTTCAAAATTAAAGACGTAACTCTTTCATGATTTCTTTTTTTCTTCTCTTTGCTACGGGAATTTGAGTTCCATTTTTGAGCTGAATATATCCATTTTTCGAATAGAAATCTACGCATTTCCTGTTTATTATGTGTGATTTGTGGGTGACTAAAAAATTGTGTGGAGTCAATAGTTTTACGAATCGCCCAATATTATAGGAACTAAAAATGATTTTTTGCTGGGCTAGTATAATTTTCGTTGCTTTAGATATTCCTTCACACCTAATAATATCTTTTATATTTATAAAAGTCATACCATCTTTGGATGAAATGCATATTTGGTGATTGGGGTGATCTGGCTGGTCTATGTTGTTAAGTAATAATATGGCTCTTTCTTGAAACTTTTTTTGAAGAATTCTCTTTTTTGCATTGGATATCGAAATTGATAAATCCGAAGCACTGACAGGTTTAATTATATAACCAATAGCACAAAAATCAAAAGCATTTATGGCATAGTTTGCAAAAGCGGTTACAAAAATGATTTCAAAAGTGATTTTATCTAATTTTTTTAACATTTCAAAACCTGAATAAAAAGGCATTTCAATATCTAAAAATATTAAATCGGGTTGTAAAGTTTCTATTGCTTCTATTCCATCAATGGGGTTGTTAATTGTAGCTAGAATATCTAATTCTTTGAAATTTTCTTCAATTAGGTTTTTTAGATAACGTAGAGAGCTTTTTTCATCATCAATAAGTAGTACTTTAATCATAGTATTAAATATTAAGTTATTTAGATTTAAAAGTACTATATTTTATTAGAATCTAAAAATTAAATAGAAAGTAAAAAAACTGATCATAAAATATTATGATCAGTCCATAGTGTGATTTTGGGGTTATACTACGTAAAGCGTTTCACTTTGAAACAAATGTATATTATTTTATAAGGATTTGATTGGTTTTCAACCTAACGGTTATTGTTTTCGATATGTCGGTCAAAAAAGGTACGTTCTTTGACAATTCGTGGAAAAATCAATCTTCATCTATGTGCTAAAAAGATATTCCCCTTACATAAGTAGTTGGACACATGTATTTCCATATATCTTTTTGATATATTTTGTCCAACTCTTCGTTATAAAGCCTTTACAGAATGGGACTATGTCTTCATTTTATGCCCCTGCCTTCCTGCGGT
>CAMZLN010000215.1 GCA_947311465.1 uncultured Saprospiraceae bacterium | reverse complement strand
CCCCCCCCATCTCCCATCTCTCCCCCCCCTACGCTCTTCCGAGCTAAGTATTCTGGTTTGCTAATTGTCCTGAATTCTTGATTTCAAGAATTCTTGAAGTCTTGCCGTCCTTGAAGTCCTAATCCGGATTAATCACATTTTCGTGCATTTCTTTTGCTTTTTCAAGAGAAGTTCCGATTAAGATTTCTAGGTCCAATTTTGCGTTACCCACCATACCCACAGCGTTTAAAGTAGCTTCTTTCGCCTTGACCAGAGCGGAGGATGCTCTATTGAAATCATCCATTTGAGCAGTACCTTGTCTAAATCGTTTATTCATTAAGACATAATTTTGATTAGCATCTTCTTCAAACTGTTTTCTAATTTTCAAAATTTCCAAAGTATGTTGATAAGCAAAATACTTTTTTAATACTTCTGCCCTAACTTTAATTTTTTCAGCATTAAATTTAGACTTAGCAATAAAGATGTCATCTCTTGCCATATCCACTTTTACGGGACGATCAATGATACGCCCTAAATTAACAGTTGCTTGAATATTCCAACGAGGAAAAGGGTCGAAAATCGGAGTCACTGGATTATTTTCTTGCTTAACGATATTATTCTCATTCAAGTTCATTGCGAACGAAATGTCCTTAAACCAATCCAATTTAGCCAATTTATATTTACTTTCTGTCTTCTTCAATTGATATTGGGAGATACTTTTGCTTGGAGCATTGGCCCAACCTAATTGTACTAGAAAAGCATCAAAATTAAGTTGTGGGTTTCCTAAAGGCGGAATTAATGTATCATAATTAATGGTTTGTGCAGACAAACCAAGAGAAAAGCCAAAGAAAAAACCAAGGCATAAAATTTTATATAAAAGTTTCATGTGTTCTTAATATTAACATACCCACAGGGGAAATCATTTATTATCTTCAAAAGTTTATCAAAGATGCTACAAAATAAAGCTATTTACAGCAAAATAACAATCTTGCAATGAATTAAATTTTTGCTTGTTCGATATCATCATCGATATCATCAAAATCTTTGAGTCTCACAATTGCTGCTAAAGTTATATAAAAAATGATACTTGTTGGTAATAAACTAATTACTTCTTGCGGGTAACTTGCTATAATCAGCATAAAGACAATTGCAATTAACCCTAAGTAAATTTGTTTGATTTCAGGGTTTTTTACTCTCAAATAGTAGTAGACTCCAAGTTGGAATGCTTTAAAAAGCATAAGCATATAAATGATAAGACCTATCCAACCCAACTCCACTGCAATTCTTACATATCCGCTATCTGGCGGAAAATTTGCCAAACGAGTACCTGGAGAAAATCTTTTTCCCCAGATTCCAGTACTTCCAAGTCCACCACCAAAAGGATGTCTATGAATATAAGGTTGGATAAAAGCTTGATTATCAATACGCACCTGAAAAGATGCATCACCTGATGGTTTGAATGCAGATTGAATTCTAAAAAGCACCGCATTTGAAGTTGGGACAATCATCAAAAAAGTTCCGAATACAAAAGCAATGGCAGAACCAATGAGTACTTTCTTTTCCAAAGTCAGCACTACATAAACAATAAAACCAATCGGAATCATCACAACGGGAGTACGTGAGCCACCATATCCCATAGACAACATCATTAAAAGTGCAGAAACAAGCAATACGATTTTCTTCCAAGGCTGTTTTGCAATAGGAATCAAAATAACACTAAAAACAGCCATAAAAGCCATCAACACACCAAAGGTTGTAGGATCAGTAAAGAGCGAAAACACTCTAAATCTATTCCATTGGACAATCAAATTAAATCGCTCTGGATCAGCATAAAGCCAAGCAATCTCTGCATCCATAAAACCGAAAAATTCTTGTTTCAATCCATACAAGGCAGCAAGCAAGGTCATAAATATTGCGAATTTCAACATCCATTTTACTTTCTTTAAACTATCAAAAGCAAATAAAAACACAAAATACATTACAAAAAGTAATGCCATACTTCTTACGGTGTACACCCAAGCAATACGAGATGCGGCATACGGATTCAGGGCTTGTAATAGGCAATATCCTATCCAAATCAAGATATAAGGAGTAAGTGGATTTTTTGCGAAACTCCAATCTCTTATTTGTATTTGTTTTAAAACGATTGCCCCCATCAGTACAAAAGAAAAGGCATCCAAGGCTATTCCAGCGGGGATGGAACTAAATTTGCCTATAAATTGGACAAAAAATGAAATAAATAGGACAATCGCTCCTCCCAATTGCTGATTCATCAAACATCCAATAAAAACAGGGACACCGATCAACATGGTAAAAACTAATAGTCCCGCTTTTATGCCACCGTATGATACAATACCTGCAAAGATTATACTTACCAAAATGATAAATATAAATCCTAGCGGTGAATTTAATTTCTTTCGAATTAATTCTTCCTTGATACGATCCTGAATGGAATAATATGTTGCGGTAATTTTTGTCATTTGTTATAATAAAACAACTTTTAAAAACAAGCCAATGAGTAGTAATATCACCATTGCTGTTGCTAAAAATTCAATTAATTTTTCTTTTTTTGTTAATTCTTTTTT
>CAMZLN010000214.1 GCA_947311465.1 uncultured Saprospiraceae bacterium | reverse complement strand
GATTCTTTAACAGCGATTTTCCTGATCTATTTTCATGGCTACTTGATGAAGTGGGAGGGCTTCCTTTACCAAGAAAAGCACGAAGTCGTCAGATTGCTAACCCTATGATATTGCTGGATGTCCCGCTTTTTAAGTTGGTAGCCAAAATATGCCAAGTAAAAATGATCTTTCAAGCCTTAAAGTTCAATCTAAAAACTCATTGGTTGAGACTCAAGATGAACTTAATAATAAGCATTCATCTACTGCTTGAAGAAAGCCAAAGCCCGTGATGGAAAAGCAGTCTGAAATTGTGGGTTTGAGATTTACTAAATCAGAACTTTCCAAAATTAAAAAAGAAGCAGGATTAGTTCCTATAGCAACATTTCTTAAACACAAATTATCAATTGATAAATCCAAATAAGTAACTTAACTACTGAAGAAATGATTCAAAATAATAAGAGCATAAATAGATTTATTGAAAGACCCGCTTTAAGTACATTGCCACCAAAGCTTAGTTGCAACATCAGGTGATTATAACTATAATTTGTTATACGCATCACAGTTAATAATGGTTATGAATTTTTTCTCTCGAGTTATAAAAGCAACCAATCAATCATTTATATTAATTTTCGTTGCCATTCGCAATGGAATTAAAGCAGTTTTTCGTTTAATTAATAAATCAATTCACCTTTTTTCCGACGCAATTAAAATACTGCATAATTTTATAGCAACAATTATTCAATTGTTTCTTAATATTTCTTCAATTGTATTCATCTTATTTATCCCAATTGTGTTTTTCTTCGATCCATTAAACTGGTCTAGACATTTAAATGAAATAGCAAGTACTCAGGCACTTTTCGTAGTCCGCATGTTACTAGGTGCTTTCTTCTCATTAGTCGCATTTTTTCTAGCTAAGGAGTTATACATAACTTGGGGGAAAAGCGGTGAAACTAAAGAAAAGGAGAAAGCACCTCATGACTTTATTGGCTTTCTATCTAAACTGCTTAGTTGGCTATTTATTATTACACTTCTAATCTATTTTACCATATTTAGATTTCAATTTATTCCTAAGGATATATACTTTTATGATTTCCCCTATTGGTTACAAGATATTTTGACCAACTTGTATCCTAAATAATAATTTAGTTTCTTTTAGCATGAATTAGAATTCTATCAAGACTCAGTAATTCCGCTTCAGGAATAAAAATATCAGGAATTATTGGAACTCCTTCACAGCTTATGTTTGCAGGTGTAAGTATTTTATATGATGAAAGGATTAAAGTTGAACCATCACTTAGATTAAAACTATATTGTGCTAAACATTTACCAGATGTTCTCTCTCCAATAACTATCGTATTTGAGTTGTAGAGCACCATAGATCTTATGAATAATTCAGCTGAGCTAGCAGTAAATTTACTCGTGACAATAGTAACTGAGTTGCTTTTAATTTTATTTTTTAACTTATTTTTCAAAGTCCTTAAGGGGATTATTTTACCTTTTTTATCAAGGAATCCGATAGGTTTTTCTTTATTCAATAACTTCGAGAGAATATCGACTGTTGCAAACAAGTCCCCTCCTAAACAAAAACGCAAATCAAAAACTATTGGTATATTTTTATCAGTTTTATCTAGTGTCTCAAAGATTAATTTACGCGTTTGTTTATTGAATTCTCTGATTTCAAAAACTAATATCCCACTTTTCTTTTTGATATAAATCGAACTCTTATTGTATTTCTTGGTTTTTACCTGATATGGGACAATTTTATTTTCTGAAAAAATATCGATATTTACCAGATCATCTTCAGTCCAATTACTCATAAAAGAGTAACTTTCAAATCGATTAATATCAATTTTATTTCCATTTATTTTATTCAAGTAAACAGGCGAATGAAGACCTTTGTTAAAAATTGGAGCATTAATAATTGGATATACTAATATATCATTCTTTTTCACAAGCAGGTCAACACCAATGCCTATCCTGCTATTTGAAGCCCTTGAACGTATAAAATTGGAATGCTCAATATCATAATATTTTGAATATGGATCAAGTAATTCTAAGTAAGCAGAAAATGCATCAACAGATTTAAATGCACTATTATTGGCATCTAATACTGGTCTGCTAAAATGATATTTTTGGAGTAAGTTAATTAATGATTGTCTTTTATTTTCAGGGAAAGAAAAATCCTCCCCCCTCTCATTTGGATATAAATTGATACATCCAAATGAGCAAATGAGAACTATTAGAAATCTACTAAAAATAGTCAAGTTATTGAGCAAGCATGAGTTTTCTTAATATTCTGATTTGACTTTTTAGTACGCTAATCTTTTTTTCATAGGCTGATGAAGATAAAGATGATTTACTTTTAAACATGATCTCCTTTTTCAAAGTATCAATTTTTTTATTAAGTATCAAAACTTTATCAACAAGACTATTTTTTCTTGAAAGTTCAGCTTGGTTCTTTACATTTATCGCTAGAATTTGCTTTTCCAAAAGCTGGTTACTTACTCTTAACTTATTTAAATTACCAACCAGTAAACGCTTTTCCTCCTTACTTCTTTTTAATGTAGCTCTTAGACTTTCTGTTTCTCTACGTTGTTTTGTTACGCCTCTCTTAGAGTCATTCAATACAAGAAGTTGTCTTCTAGTCTGTCGCTGGAACTCCCCTGAATTATGATTCCCAATCGCTTCAAAAAGATTCGCATCCTTAGGTCTAACACCTAATGAAGTACAAGAGCTTAGAAGACCTGTTATTATTAGGACTGAAATGCAGTAACAAAAAGTTCTGTGAATAATAATCATATGCTTGAGTTCAACGCAGTTAAAGTTTTTACATTCTTACTGAGTATGGTTTTTTGTTTCTCAAGAGAAACTATTTGTTTAGACCAATTATTTTTCTTAGCAGGAGTTGCAGACTTACTATAGTTTTTATAAAAATTCTTTGCAACTCTTAGCTCATTACTTACTTGATTAACGGCTTCTTTTGACTTTAATAATTGCTGAGCAACTTCTTTTTTCTTAGCTCTTAACTTTCTTTGTTTATCTGATGAAGTAATTTTACTACCTTTTATTTTTAACACCTCTTGCTGATGTATCCTTACTTGCTTTGCTAAGCTAGTATTATATTTATGAAGTTCAATAGAGTTTTTGTGGCTTCTTGCTATCTCAGAATTAATTGCTTGATTTGCTGAGACATATTTATCTGTTCTCTTTCCTATAGTATATCCGATGATACCTCCAGCCGCACATCCTACTAAAGCAGCTTTTTCAATATTACCACCTCTTAAAGCGGCAAGAAGTGCTCCTGATACCGCTCCTGCACCACACCCTTGTAAAGTAAATTGATCTTTCTTAGTCTCTATTCCTGCACATGCTGTTAAAGAAATTAAAACTACAGAACCTACCAAATATTGCGTTATTTTATTGTAAATTTTATGCATCCGTTACTTCTCCTTTGATTATAAAAAAGATAAAACTATTTCAGTTTCCTGAATCTGTGAGGCTAATGTGGATATGAGGGATAAGATATTGGTTTTACAGTGGAATTGAAAAATTTTAGCTTTCACCCTTGGGTTAAGCGGATATTTTTTAAATCACTGTAGAATCAATAACTTGTTCATCATGCCGTAGTAGCCTCACGGATTCAGGAGTTTCTTATTGAGAATAAGCTTCTCAATATCGTTATTCATTTTTACATTATTAACCACCCCCAAAAACACATGATTATGTATAAATTTACTATAAGATTTATGTGTTTTTATATGATCAGCTAAGTTAATCGATACTGAAATATTAATCATCTGTAATTTTTCTATGTTTTTAGCATATTGAATTAAATTATCTTCATACATGCTTTCTGCAGCCAGTATTGCCTCTTCAAATTGGACTATTGTTTCTGTCGCATCACTATCTGTTAATCCCATTTCCCTATATTCATCAATTGTATTTTTAATTGAGAAAATTTTTGACTTTTGATGAACTGCAGTTCGTAAATTAACGATTGCAGCATCAAGAATTTCTTCTACTAATTTTATATCAGCCTTATCTGAAATTGACTCCTGACTAAATAAGTATGTCTTAGAATTTTCTTCTGAAGAAAAATGAGTGGTCTCTCTTAAATAATCCTTGTTAATAATTGTCCACAAATGAATTGAAAACCAAGATGAACCTTTATTTACATATGCTGGTGGTGTGGCTAGATCATCCTCTTTTAAATTAGCAGGTAAAGTAGGCATAAAGCCTCTTTCTAAAAAAAACTTTTTTACATCTATAAAATCATCAACCTCAAAAAGCACTCTATTTTTAGTATCTTTTATGGTCACTGATTTTTTTTCAGAAGCAATTTTCCCTTTAATTTCCTTAAATTTCTTTAATGCAGTCATTGGAAAGGGAATAAGTAACCCTGCAACCCCAACTTGTCTACTGCCTATACGCATCTCCATATAATCTTTTTTAAAAACTGGTATTTGTATAACTTTAGAAGAGTTAACATTACTTATTGATTCAATATAATCTACAGGAGCATTTCTAACTGCATTTCCAGTCAAATAGGCAGCAAGCCTTTCCCTACTTCTCCACAAAGAAACCTTAGGCCTAACCTTTGCTTTATTCGGATTTAATAGAAGCCACCTTCTTTCTTCTATCAACGTCAAATATGATGCTTTTACCCAATAAACCTTATTCCCAAGACAAATTTGTACAATTCCAGCATTTTTTTTAATGACTGAAACTGGTTGTCCAAACTCAATTTCTATATACGAAGAACCTGTTAATTTTTGATCTTTATAAATTGCTAGTGGGCTTACATTTGCAAATGCGTAACTAGCTATTGACTGATCATTACATACTGATTCTTTGGCGTTTGCAGCTAGAGGGAAAATACATACCAATAAAATGTAAAGTAGATATTTTAATTTTAGAATATAACCAAGCCTCATAATTAACAATTAAACTCCACTATTTCAACCAACTTAAACCCAAATGATTAGTATTTTGATATACATGAGTACAATTATTTTCTTTAGCAGAGGAGTAATTACTATTTAATAAGGTATTTATTTTATCTTTAGTTAAATACCTAACTGAATACTCAATTTTATTTTTCTTGTGCTTTTTTAATTCTGATAGTGAAATAAGAATACCTAACTCACTAAAAACATCTTTAGCATTTATAGAGATTGTTTCTTTGTCTATAACATCAAGCTTTGGGCGATTTAAATCACGATTGGCAACAATATCAAGTATTAATGCCAGTTCTTTGGGTTTACTTAAAAGTTGGCGAGAGCCTGATAAACTCACAGTCTCTTCAATAATTTCTCCTGGGTTAGAAGGTCTTGCTCTACTTAAAGGCTCTTCTAATAAGAATTTACTAGCTCCTGGCATATTACCACTTATGATGTATAGCCATTTATAAGGGTTCGTATTTTTCAACCTCTTAATATTTCCTTTAGCATGAACACCCTTAATAAAATTGCTCATGTTTTTTGGTGTAGATAGAGGAACCTGATAGCTATCTTTAATCCAAATGACATGATCAAAGGTTACCGTTGAGTTAACTATTACTTTTTCAAAATCATTTAGAAATAAAGAAAAATTTTCCTCATCACTTAGTAATGCCCTCTTTTTACTCTCAAGTCGCTTCACAGCCTTTACTAACTTTAAAAAAGAATCAAAATTTACAGATGGCAGAAGCTCTCCGTTTGGAGACACATCATGCCAACTGATTTTCCATTTATAGGAGCCATCACTTCTTTTAATTAAATATTTTTCCATTTTATCAATACCTGATATTGCAACAGAAGGGGCATCGCCAACAACTAAGATATTCATTTCTTTAATAGGAAGTTCTGTTTTTTTCTTATTTGGTCTTCGTGAAGCTCTCATCAAATACTCAAATCTAACTGGGAAAACTTTCTTATTTTGTAAAATCTTTCTATGGCTCTGTGGTATCACCAAATTAACATATTTACTTTGCAAAGGTGATAAATCAAACTTATATTTCAATGCTTCTGGGATCTCAGAAAACTCCGAGGAATACCAATATGCTTGAGAAAGTTTTGGTTTTTTTGCTAGGCCATAAACAGAGAAAAGAGTTTTACTCTTCAAGGGCGTGAAAAAATATCCTGTTAGTTTCTCACCTTTGTTATTACATACCTTATATCGACTTGATGATAAGATAGCTCCTTTCTTTGTTTCTCTTAAAGTTCTATTAATAGAAATGGAAGCTGACGGGCTAGAGCCCCGCATATCTTTTTTTCCTTCTACGACTGTTGCTATATCTGGAAGAGTTCTGATTGTTGAGATGGCACTCTTCTTCTTGTTTAATGTATCTTTTATGCTTCTAGGCTGATACAGGGTCCCAGTTATCGTAGCATCATAATACTCATGAGGTGGTGGAATCATAGGTGGTGGAATCATAGGCGGTGGAATCATAGGCGGTGGAATCTTGGCTGAAGGGTATTTATCTAAAATAACACCATCATCCCATTGACATGTAAGCGGAACAGGGTACTTGACCTGAAAAATTCCAAGCTGCTTTTCATAATAATTAATATTTGATTCATAGGGTAAATCTGATAGATATATTTCTTCACGTATTAAATCCCAAAACTCTTTAGCAAGTACCCCATGATCTACATACATCACTTCTCCAGTATTAGGGTAGAACAGTATTTTTTTATAACCTTTTGTGACAAATATTTTGTCTGTATCACGGTGATTACCAGTAAGGTATAAATTAATTTTATTATTAAATGAAAAAAAACCATGAACTTGATTGAAACTAGTCCTTATATAGCCTCTCAATTGAATAGATCTGCTACTACTTGAATTTATTTTAATAGCTCTGAGAATAACAAATGGTTTTTTTTGTCCTCTAAAAGCATCAGGACTAAGATCCTCGCAAGAAGATATAAAATTATCTCCGTAAACAATGCCCATCCATCCTGATGATATTAGAAATATTAACATAGATCGGAGAAAAAATAATTTCATGATTGTAAAACTATTGCAGGATCAGTCTTTGATGCACGAAGAGCAGGATAAAGTGCTGCCAATAAACCAGTTAATAATGCAACAAAGAAAATTATTACAGAAAATTCACTCATTGGGGCAAAAATAGCTTCTAAGTTTTGAGTACTACTAGAATCGTGAAGAGCTAACTCTTTACTTTGCCTTAATAGATGAGCTTTACCCTTCTCTATTAATATCCAGCTTAAGCCTAAGCCTAGTAATGTCCCTATAACAACAGAGAAAAATGTGGAGATCAACTGAGTAAAAACTAAATCACCTCGCCTCATTCCAATAATTCTCCAAAGAGCCAGCTCTTTTTCCCTGAGTTTTGCGCTAGTGAAGATATTCGCAAAAACAGTAACTATTACAGCAAAAAAAATTAAAACTGTAAGGGGAAGGAAAATACTTTTAGCTGTATCCTGTACATCTAAAGCCCATTTGAAGTTCCATATATCAGATTTAGCTCTATATCCAAGCTTCGACACACCTTTAATTATTGGCAAAACATCAGACATTTCTTTAGCATATATTTGTAGTGAATCCTCCCATGGAAAATTTGCCATTTCTATAACTTGTTTTTCATCTGACCAAGAATCAGCGGTACTTACAATCGGCATTGGAAACTTATTAAATCGATCCATCTTAAACCTATCAAAAACTAAATGAGTGGTATTAGGAAGATATAAGTCTCTATTGCCTTCAGCATGAAGGATAATTCCTTTAATAGTAAGAAATACGGATGTTTCATTCTTTAGATGCCCACTATTTGTAAATTGAGGCACTTTAACCTCCACTTTCTTCCCAATAAAAAAGTTATAGTCTGTGCCATTTTTCCCCATAGAGCTTGTATTAAATAAGTCATTAAGAAGACCAACCGTTATAATTATTTCCAATTGATCATGATTCCCTGAAAAGCTACTTCCTGCAACAAAATCAAATAAAGCATATTCTGGGTCATCAGCATGTAAGCCTAAAGTATTATATTTGATACTTCGCTTATGACCTACTATAGTAGTCACTGTAGACCTACGACGAACGACCTTATCAACGCCTTTCATTTCAGAAATACGCCGATAAACAGGAAAACGATCTTCTTTACTTCTGTCTCTAGACCTTGGTTTAATTTCAACTCGGTTAAGTCTAGAGCCACTAGTCATTGCATCATTAACGTAGTTTTGAACCCCTAGAATGACAGATAAAAATATGCTGACTTGAGCTACACCAACAGTCAAAGAGATCAAAATTAATGCTAGAAATATTGGGCGTGAAAACACTTCATGTATTGCTTGAAAAGTTAAAATTTTAAATGAAGCCCTTGGTCTCCAGCCCCACATTATCTGGTCTTTACTTTTAGGTGATTTTACGCCAATAGGCTGTTTTTTTTGATATTTTTCATAATAAATCAGTGAGCCTGCCTTTATCTAACTCCAATTGACGTCCTTCACTAAAGAAAACAGAATCATGAGAGACCACAATTACCGTATAGCCCTCAATACACAGATCATGCAAGTGCTTTACAACACTATTCTTTAATTCTCCATTTAAGCTCGCAGTAGGCTCATCAGCAAGAATTAAACAAGGCCTAGTAATGATAGCTCGCATAATTGATGCTCTTTGCTTTTCTCCTCCTGAGGCAGAACTAGGAAGCAGGTCAAGTACCTTCATCATTTTGGCTTTATCTTTAAAAAAATGCCTAGCTAAATCCACTATCTTTTTTTGAGCAGAACGCCCATTAAACATTGGTTCATGTAATTGTAGTGGTAATATTATATTTTTCATTAATTTCATATGATTAAATAAACGCCCTTCTTGGAAAATGAAACCAATATTTTCAGAACGTAATTCGTCTAAAACCCAGTCAGGTTGGTTTTGGACTGGATGATTACCAAATATATAGTGACCTGAAAATTTCGAGTCCAGCATGCCAAGAATACGAAGCAGGGTGGTTTTACCAGAGCCACTTTCTCCTCTTATAACATTAAAACTACCTGCCTCAATATCTAGATTTAACGAATTTAAGACTGTAACTTTCTCTCCCAAACCACTAGTAAACGATCGGGTAATTCCATTTAAGGAAATTATATTCATTGATTTCATTATTATATAAATCCCAATGTTTCAAGGAAGGGCAGAAACAGGCATCCAAACTGAGGGGGTTCTATCAAACTCAGATAAATGTGCTTCAAAATAATGACTTAGTGTATTCCCTGCATCTTGAATACGCTTTGAAAACTTCAAACGCTCAGCAGGTACTAGACTTGTTAAATATTGTAAATCAAAATTTAGTAACTCTGAACGAAACTCAATTCCTAGTTTTTTCTTAACTATTTCAGAAATCGAATCTTTCTCATTATAGTCTTCTCCCGCTAGTGCAGCAATCGCCTCACCAGCTGATGTCAAAAATGATTCTGAATCAACTCCTGTAACCCCCAAAACTGAATATAAGTTTATTAATGTTTGTATTGTTTCCTTATTGATTTGAAACTTTGGCTCGAGTAAATCGTTATTTTCTAGTATAAACCCCTTTCGAACCAAGATTCCTGACTCCCCTCGATCTATATTAAAATCAACACCATTTCGCCTTAATCTGTCTAACATTTCCCCGTCTACTACCTCAAGGGGAATAGTTGCATGACCCGCATCAAAATCAAATTTAACAGCTTCTATTGCCTTCTTTCCTTTAGTGACTGCTTTTGTCGCTGCTGAAGTCATTGATTTTACTAATGCTCCACTAATTTTTTTTCTGGTTGCCCCTTCATCCCACCTGATAAATTCACCACTTGTTGCATCAGCTAAAGTCTGCATAACCACTTCAAGATTTTCTCCATACCCCTTACCAGCTTGGACGGCAATCATAGGAATATTTTCTTCACTCAATGTTCCTGCAATCTCATTTACATCAAGTCCGACTGGTACACGCTCATCTATAGCACCTTCAGTCAATGCTTTAGCATCTCCTTGCAGAACACTTATTAAAATTCTGCGACCTCCACTCATTTGTCCTTTGTCACCTTCCCAAGGATAGAAGTGTGTAGCAAAATAAATAGCATCAAGAATAGGTTCAGCATTATCCCCACCTCCTTTCATCAAACTAGAAACTTCTTTTAGTGCATTTGATGCATCCTCAATATTCATCAAAGGAACTGATACAAGATTTTCTTTATCATCTCTATCCCTAAAGAAAACAAATCCCATTTTTACATCTTCTTCTCTTTGTTTAATAGCCTTCACTGAAGCGATAATAGCTTCAGCTGTTTCCAATGCAAATTCAGTCATTGAACCAGTTGCATCAAACACTACAACGATTGACGCTCCAGTTAATACCTTTTCCACATCACCAATATTTTTTTTATCAATAACAAGCTTTGCTTCACGAGGTATAGCGGCAGGAAGTAAGACTTCATAAACCCTTTTATCTACAGCCTTTCGAAGCTTACGTAAGCGACTATTTAGCACGGGATATGGCCGAGTTTCTTTTTCTCTTTTTTGGGTACTTTCAAGATTTTCTTTGAATGCAGGGGGCGCTAATTTTTTATTCCCCGAGTCCATAAATTTCTTGAGCGTTGCTTCATCACTCCAAGCAACTATTTCTGGTCTCTCCTCCAAAAAAGCAACTTTACTAAAAGCTAAAGCTTCACGTGTAGTCCACACAAATACTTGATGCTTTGGAACATATCCAACCATTCCAGCCAGAGCTTCTTCTACAGAGTCTGTTGCTGAGTCGGTAACCTTATAGAAATCCCCAGACTCACAAATAACAAAATAGGGCTGCATTAATTCTAACTTATATGCTTCTTTTCCTGAGTCAGTTGCAGCATCATAAGCAATAATTTTATTAGAGCCAGCTACTACCTTAATTATTAGCCCATTTTCATTCATGAGCATTTTCTTTGATTCACATGTATACACACTTGTTGAGCAAATAGAGGATATAATTGTTAAAGCATAAAGGAGGAAACGTTTATAATTGCGCATAGAATTAAGACTCCAGAACTTAAGATGAATAGAATGTATCATAAGAACTGAAGTTTCCTGCTTTTTAAAAAGTGGTAAGGCGCATGGTATAAGGGATAGTAATTAAAGTGTTGTTTGCTCACAAACAGGCAAACACTATTAAAATACCCCCTACAAGCCTGCCACCCCCCCTAAAAACTAGGAAACTTCAGTCATAAGAATAAATGTTCTTATATCATATATTTGTTACTTATGCGACTGAAATTTCCTAGAAATGTTTAAGGAGGATTTTGTAGTATATCAATGGTAAGTAATATTTATGTTGATCATAAAAATCTCTTGTGAATACACAAGCATATAAAATATAAATCTATACAAGGTGGTGGGTCATTTCTGTGATTTTAGGCATGAATATCAATTCCAAACTCAACTTTGTTGATCAATAATCCAATTACCGTGTCATGCATTTTTTCACATTTGGAAAAGCAAATAGTTCGCCGTGTTAATCGCTTAATCCATGTTCGTAAATTTAAGTTTTTACGCTCTATTTTTTGCGTGTTCTGTTTTCCAATTTCATGCTGACTTGCAGG
>CAMZLN010000213.1 GCA_947311465.1 uncultured Saprospiraceae bacterium | reverse complement strand
CTGCTGTATTAGCATTATTAATCGGAGTAAATGTATTTCTTTTCGCAACTAGATCTTCTGTCGAAACGTTAATTTTAAATTCAACAGGAAGATCATTATTTGTTTTATTATTGACTTCAAAGTCGTAAATATTTGAAATATGATTTTCATCTACCTCGATATATCTTGTACCTCTAGCTTTTAAAATTAACGTTTCGACAGAAGATCTAGTTGCGAAAAGAAATACATTTACTCCGATTAATAATGCTAATACAGCAGTATAACCCCAAACTCTTCCCGTAAATAACTTTCCACGTCCCTGTTCTATTCCATATAGACTATCATATCGGATCAAACCAGTTGGTCTTGATATTTTTGTCATTACATCATCACAAGCATCCATGCAGGCAGTACAGTTTATACATTCCAATTGAGTTCCATTTCTAATATCAATTCCAGTAGGACATACTTGAACGCATAATTTACAATCAATACAATCTCCTAAATCAGCAACACTTTTTTTGCTTTTCTTTCCTCTTGGTTCACCTCTTACATTGTCATAAGAAACGACAATTGAATTTTTGTCAAGCATTACTCCTTGAAGTCTACCATAAGGACAAACATTGGTACATACTTGTTCCCGAAAAAAGGCAAAAACTCCATAAAATACTCCCGTGAAAAGTAACATGGTAATAAATCCTTGAAGATGTTGACTTATTGGCTCGGACACTATTTGTCCAACCTTATCTATTCCAATAATATAAGCCAAAAAAGTATTGGCTATCAAAAGCGAAATAATAATAAAGATCGTATGTTTTAAGGTCTTTTTGATAATTTTAGATCTATCCCAGGGTGCTTTGTTTAGTTTTATTTGAGCTTTATTATCCCCTTCAATTGCGTATTCAATACGTCGAAAAACCATTTCCATGAAAATGGTCTGAGGACACATCCACCCACAAAATATTCTGCCAAAAATAACGGTAAAGAGTATTATAAACACTATAAAAGTTAACATTCCTAAAGCAAAAAGAAAGAAATCTTGAGGTGTAAAATGCAATCCAAAAATAATAAATTCTCTTTCAATAAAATTGAATAATACGAAAGGTTTTCCTTCAAACTTAATAAATGGTAGACCAAACAAACTTGCTAATAAAAAATAACTAAAAATTTTACGTTTATTATAGAAGCTACCTTTGGGTTTCTTTGGATACACCCATAATCGTTTCCCAGTTTCACTTATGGTAGATACAGAGTTTCGAAACTCTTCTGTATCTTTAATTGGTTGTTCCATAATATTAATATTATTATCTAAAAAAATGTATAAAAAAGAAGGAAGTCTATGAATATATCAAAGACTTCCCTTTTAATATTCTAAAAAAAATAAAATTTATTCAATTAATTCACCTTCTGATTCCTTTGGAGCAGCTGGAGTCGTTCCTTGCAGCGTCAATACATAACTTGCAACCTTTTGAATATCAGTGGGGCTTAGTGCTGTTTTCCAAGCAATCATACTTTTCCCAGGAACTCCTTCAGAAATAGTATGAAATATTGTATTGATAGTTCCATTTCCATGTAGCCAATACTTGTCAGTCAAGTTTGGACCTATTCCTCCACCACCATCTTTGATATGACAAGCAGCACAGTTTCCTTCAAAAATTGTTTTACCTTGCTCCAGTTTTCCTGCATCTGTCAAGGCAACAACATTATCTTCATTGATACTTGGACCATTCTTTTTATTGGCTTTGTTCAATGCTTCCGCTGTTTGTATCTCCAGTTCATATTCTTGTGATGATGTCAACCCCATATCAAGAACATGATAATAAGTAAAATAAACTGTACTAACTGCTATACAGCCATAAAACATAACAACCCACCATGGCGGTAAACTATTATCCAATTCTCGGATACCATCATACTCATGGTCTAAAAGTATATCTGCTTCATTTTCAACAGCTACTGCATTGTCAAAAAAACCACCAGATTGTTGATAAGAAATTCCCTGATCAGACATCAATTTATCTAAATTGGCTTTAGATAGAATATTAACAGCTCTAAAAAGGACCAAAAGCGCTCCAAGTAAGACAATACCAACTACCACGAGCAAGGTATTATTTGTAGTAGAAATAAGATTACTTTCAGCGTGAATACTCGAAATTCCAGCAAAAAAGAATAATCCTAATAATAATTTATATTTCATTTTGACTATTTTTTAAAATTAAAGTTATTTTTTTGTTCCATCTTCCAAAGGTAAACTTTCTAAATGCTCATACATTTCTTTTTTCTTCGTAAACACAAGAACAAGTGCAATTACAAAAATTGTTGTAAATGTTAAAAGAGATGGAATACCCATCCAATTAAGATGTTCGGCATTTGATAATAATGATTTAAACATAATTATATATTTTTATTATTCTGCACTAATATCAGTTCCCAATCTTTGGAGATATGCGATAACTGCAATAATCTCTTTATTTTCTACTCCTTCCATTGGAATTTTCTTTTCTGCTCTTAACTCATCTGCGATTTGTTTTGCCTGAGCGACTAAATCATCATGAGCGATTTCCGCATAGCCTTCTGGATATGGTGTGCCCAACAACTGTAAAGTCTTTATTTTTGCAATTAAATAACCTGTGTCAAGATCATCTGATATCAACCATGGATAATTAGGCATGATTGAACCATCAGAAATCTCTCTAGGATCTCTCAAGTGATCATAATGCCATCCATGACTTCGTTTACGTTCTCCTTCTCTCGCTAAATCTGGACCTGTTCTTTTTGACCCCCACAAAAATGGTCGATCATAGATTGCTTCTCCAGCTTTTGAATACTCACCATAACGTACCGTCTCTGATCTAAATGGTCGTATTTGTTGAGAGTGACAACTTACACAACCTTCTCTAATATAAATATCTCGTCCTTCTAATTCTAGTGGAGTATATGGCATTACAGAATCAATCTTAGGAATATTGTCATCCACCATTACTAATGGGAAATATTCTACAAAACCACCAATTAAAATAGTTATTGTAGCCCAAAGTAACATTTGCATAGGACGTCTTTCTACTAATCTATGCCAATGCTCTCCTGCGTGTTTGACATATTTTACTCTCGCAGGTGCTTCTGCGGCTTCATTTTCAATCAATTTACCAGAGTTCATTGTTTTCTTCAAGTTGATTGTCATCAAAATAACTCCTGTAAGATAAATTGTTCCCCCAATAATTCTCATTCCGTACATTGGTAAGATTCGAGTTACTGTTGAAAGGAATTCATTGTATTGTAAAAATCCGTCTGCATTAAATTGTTTCCACATCAAACTTTGTGTCCAACCAGCCCAGTATAATGGAACTGAATAAAACAACAATCCTAAAGTACTTAACCAAAAGTGTGTATTAGCACTAGATACAGAATGTAATTTTGTATTATAAATTCTAGGAATCAACCAATACAAAATACCAAAAGTTAACATTCCATTCCAACCTAATGTACCAATATGTACATGGGCAACAGTCCAATCTGTAAAATGACTTATCGCATTAATTGATTTTATGGAAAGCATCGGTCCCTCAAAGGTTGACATACCATAAGCGGTTACGGCTACAACCATAAATTTTAAAATCGGGTCTTCTCTTACTCTATCCCATGCACCTCTTAGTGTCAATAAACCATTTAACATCCCCCCCCAAGATGGAGCAACTAATGAGATTGAAAATACAGTTCCTAATGATTGAGCCCAATCGGGTAATGATGTGTATAATAAATGGTGTGGACCTGCCCAAATGTAGATAAAAATCAACGACCAAAAGTGAATGATAGAAAGCTTATATGAATAAACGGGTCTATTGGCCGCCTTAGGCATAAAATAATACATTAATCCTAAATAGGGTGTAGTCAAGAAAAATGCAACTGCATTATGACCATACCACCATTGAACTAAGGCATCTGTAACCCCAGAATACACTGGATAACTAGTCAATGATGTCAAAGCAATTGGTATGGCTAAACTCTTAAATACATGAAGAACAGTCACTGTAACCCATGTAGCAATATAAAACCAAATGGCAACATATAAGTGATTTTCTCTTCTCTTAATCATTGTACCAAACATATTGATACCAAAAATAATCCAAACAACCGCAATCATAATATCTATTGGCCATGAAAGTTCTGCATATTCTCCGGATTGAGTATAACCTAATGGCAAAGTAATAGCAGCGAGTACAATAATAAAATTCCACCCCCAAAAATGTATTTTTGAAAGTGTGTCACTGTACATCCTAGCTTTTACTAGTCGTTGTAAGGAGTAATAAACTCCCATAAAAATTCCATTTCCAACAAAAGCAAAAATCACTGCATTGGTATGAAGAGGTCGGATACGACCAAATGTTAACCAAGATAAATCGAGATTCATCGAGGGGAAATAAAGTTCAATTGCAGCCCAAAGCCCAACGGACATTCCGACCAAGGCCCAAATGATAGTAGCTAGTGCAAAATTTCGTACGATTTTATTGTCGTAACTAAATTGTTCCATGTTTGACATTTCAGTAATTGTTTTAGTTAATTATTCTGTTTTATTATTTTTATTATTTATTAATTCATCGTCAAATAGCATTCGGACGGATGGTGTATAATCATCGTCATATTGACCTGATTTAACCGCCCAAAAAAAAGAAATCAAAAAACCTATAGCAATTACAAAACTTATTGCAATTAATCCGAATATTATTTTCATAAATAATTATTTCAATACACAAAAGTAGGAAAATCATTAACTTCAATTAGTGATTCTCATCAAAAAAAAAAATGATTTTTGTCACATATCGACATATTTACTTCTGTAAAATATCCCTAAGTCGATTAATACGGAATTAGCAAAAATATGTTCGATAAAAAAAAAGAAACTAATTTATATTTCAGATATATTATCACCAATTATCGTATAATAAAGGTTCTGTCTGGTTTCTATAGATATCTTTTTCCTACAATATTACTTGAAAAAACGCCAAATGCAGCAATAGTAATTGAACTCAAGGGCATTAAAATCGCAGCGACCACAGGAGAAAGCAAACCTTGGACAGCAAAACTCAATCCTATTATATTGTATATGGCAGCCAGTATATAGGCAGCAATGATTAAATTTACACTTTTATTTGAAAAAGTGAGATAATCAGGAATTTTACCAAATTTATTTGCAGAAATAATTCCTTTACAGGCGGGAGTGAAATTATTAATATTTTCAGTTATGACAATTCCCGCGTCACTTTTTTGAAGTGCACCAGCATCATTTAAACCATCTCCAATCATCATTACTTTTTTGCCATTTTCTTGTAAATTTTGAACATAATCTAATTTATCTTGTGGACTTTGATTAAACAGTAGATGATCAAAATATTGTTCTAAATATTGCTTTTCACTATCGTTATCTCCTGATAAAATAGAAAGTGTATATTTTTTCTTGAGCTGTTCAACTATAGTGATAAAATCTTTTCTATATTGATGTTGAAAAGTAAATACGCCTAAAATTTCATCATTGATAGCGACAAAGACTCCTTTATTATCGCTGTGACGCTGATCTAAAAATTTTGCCGAGCCAATTTTTATATTATGATTACCAATTTTGCCAGTGATTCCAAGTCCTACTATTTCTTCTACTTTATCAATTTCTAAGATCTCAAATTCATTTAAATATAGACTAATCTCTCTACTTTTTGGATGTGTAGATTGATTTGTAATAGATAAAACCATGTTTTTTTGTATTTTGGTCATTTTTCCATTGAAGGAAATTTGAGTATTTGAAGTGTCTGTAATCGTACCTGTTTTATCAAAAATAATATGATCAATTTCTTGCATATCTTCTATAACATTCGTGTTTTTTAAGTAAAACTGATTTAATCCAAAAAGGCGAACAATATTACCATAAGTAAAAGGTATAGTTAAAGCTACAGCACATGGACATGCAATAATTAATACAGATGTGAATACATTTATGGCTATACTTAAATCTTTAGGCACCCAATAAAAGAGAGATAATATTGCTACAGATAGAATAAATCCAGTAAATATTCGCCCCACCTTATCTGCGAATTTGGATAATTGGGAATCAGAATCTTTAAAAGAATCATTGTTCCATAACTGAGTCAAATAACTATTGGTTACATTTTTATTGACGGTCAACTCTATATTTTTACCTAATTGACGTCCGCCTGCAAAAATTTTGTCTCCAATGTTCTTTTCAATAGGATCAGCTTCTCCCGTAACAAAACTATAATCTACTAAAGCTTTCCCTTTGGTTAAAATACCATCAGCAGGTATTAATTCTTGATGTTTTACAATAATCAGATTGCCTACGACCAACTTATTTAACGGGGTTGGGATTTCTTTTTCATCACGAATTACATTGGTTGCTATTGGGAAGTATGATTTATAATCTCTATCAAATGAAAGTTGATGATATGTTTTTTGTTGAAACCATTTTCCTATTAAAAGGAAAAATACTAAACCCGCTAAACTATCCAAATAACCCGCTTCTTGCAAAAAGAAAATTTCAAATAAGCTACGTAGAAAAAGAGTGATTATTCCTAAAGAAATTGGAAAGTCAATATTGAGATATTTTTCTTTAATTCCAGTCCATGCGGAAAGAAAATAGTCCTTGGCACTATAAAAAATTACGGGCAAAGACAAAACAACCATGATATAACTGAAAATTTGTTTAAAATTTCCTTTTTCTAAACCTAGGTATTCAGGAAAACTAAGCATCATTATATTTCCAAATGCAAATCCTGCAATAGCTATTTGATATGAGAATGTTTTACTGAGTTTTTGTGGTTGCTCTTTTTCATCTAGTGACCCAAAATTTATTGCAGGCGGATATCCGATGGAATCAAGAATCTCAACTAATTCTCTAAGGGATATTGTCTTTTTGTCAAGGATAAAGTAGCCTTCTTTTTTTGTAAAATTGATTCTTGATTGTTGAATTCCTGTGTTCAACTTATAAAGATTTTCTAATAACCAAATACATGACGAACAATGAATGGAAGGTAATGGGAAACTGATTTTTATTATATCATCATTTTCAAAATCAATTAATTGGTCTTTTATATTTTCATTATCAAGATAAGCATATTGATTTTTTCTTTTTCCTTTTAAAGAATATCCTGGATTTGATTCTAAATCGTAATAGTTGCATAAATCATTTTGATTGAGAATTTCATATACTAATTGACAGCCGTTGCAGCAAAAATGCTTTTCTTCAACAACAATATCAATTTCATTGCAAGGAGTCCCGCAATGAAAACACTTGACGTCTGTGTTTTGTGTATTATTGTTCGAATTTAAAATTTCACTCATTGTCTATTCTTCCCAATTTAAAATACTCGCAAAACACCATAATAATCATATTGTTTTAACTAATGTAATAATAATAGAGGAATTTTGATTTCATTGTGAATTTTTTTTGTGGTACTCTTATGGAAAATATTTTGCCAAAAAGGCTTACTTGGTTTATACATAATTAATAAATCAGCATCAATCTTTTTAATAAAAGTAGTAAGTCCAGAAACAACATCGTTGTCTTGAATTAAGATTTTAGAATAATTTTTTGTCTTTTTATTGGATATTTCTTTAAACTTCACATCCTGTTGTACTTTTATCTCAACAATATTAATCATCGCTTGCGAAAACAGTTTGGATTCTGATAGCTTTTCTGCTAATTTTTGATTTTGAGTATTCAAATGTCCTGCAAAGACAATTTTTGAAAAAGGAGTAAATAAATAGTTTTCTGGAATTAAAAAAGTCGGATATTTTTTGTTTAAGCTAATTTTTCTTGAAATACTTCCTAAAAATGTATTATTTGTTTTACCTGTTGTACCCATTACAATAAAATCTGTATCACGCTTTTGTGCACTATTTATAATACCATTGACAACATTTCCTTTGACTATATCTGTTGAAATTTTCAAATTATTTGAGATTATATTCTGTTCCACGGTTTTTCGAAGATTCTTGGTTTTTATACCAATTGGATCAGCAAATCCTAGTTTTGTACTGAGTGATGGAGTGACATGAATTACATGTATGGCTTGTCCATAATGGTGCGCCATATTTTGACCGTATATAAATGCATTTTTTGAAATCTCAGAAAAGTCTATAGGTATAAGTATGCTATTTAATGCTGTAATAGGAGCAACAAATTTTTTTAAACTTTGTAAAATTTCATTAACATCGGGCACGTATCCATTCACCACAAAAACCAATTTACCATTAATAAACAAAGCTGGAATTGATTCTAGTTCTGATTCTACAATAGCATCCAAGGCATTGACTTCTGTAAGATGATATGGCTCATCCATAAGAGTCAATGCTTTAGATAATTCGTTTTTAAAATAAGTATATTGATCGTTTTTTATTCCAATCAATGTGATTTGGTTCATCTATGGTTTATTGGGTTAAATTGCCATCCGCTAAAGCTTTTATGATATCATAGGTTGTCAATATTCCTACCAATTCATTATTGTCTACTACAGGAATCGCATGGAAAAGATTTACTTTAAATACTTCTAAGGCTACATTAATTCTATCCGTACTTTCAACTTTAGCCAATCCTTTTGTCATAATTTTTTCGGCAACTAAATCATTAAGAATAGCATCGTTTGCGTCCTTTTCTTTCATTCCTTCTAAAAAATATAAAAGATCTGATTTGCTAATTATTCCTAATAAAAGTTTACCATTTACAACTGGTAAATGATGAAATTGTCCTGCATCAAATTTTTCTTTTACAGTAAAGAGAGAATCATTTGAATTTACAGTTATCAAATTCTTAGTCATTAATTCTGAAACTGGTGATAATAAATTCATAATTATGTCGATTTTGTTAAAATAATTTATTGAAATTCAATTTTAGGAACTGTAAAAAATCTAAAGATTTATTTAATCATCGTTCCTTAATATATGCAAGGTCAACATTCTATAAAATAGATTGAATGATATTGTTCATTAGAAATAATGACTTTTGTCACTATTTTTCCTATTTAATAGACGTTTTTTTGTATCTCACGTCTAAACGAAAATTTACAAAATTAAAATGTGAGTTACCCAAAGAATTATAGTTAAATCCATTATCAAATCATGACGAATAGTTAAATAATAACCCATGCCAACGAAATTTGAACAAGCAGGTGAACAAAAATTAAAGGCAGTTATTGAAGCTGCAATAGACGTTATTATTACTATTAATCAAAGAGGAATAATTGTAAGTATTAACAAGGCAGTTTTAAATACATTTGGCTATACACCTAAAGAGTTGATTGGTAAGAATATTTCAACACTTATGCCTGCTCCGTTTAAGACGGAGCATGATTCATACCTTGAAAATTATCACAAACATGGCAAGAAACGAATTGTAGGAATCGGTAGAGAGGCTGTCGGGCAAAAAAAAGATGGTAGCGTTTTTCCAATAAGACTTTCTGTTAGTGAATTTACATTAGGTGATGAAATCTATTTCACAGGAATTATTTACGATTTAACCGAAATTAAGAATATTCAATCAGATTTAAAAGCTTCTAATGCTACATTAGAAAATTTAGTAAAGGATAGAACGGATGAATTGTCTCGGGCTATCAATAAACTTCTTGAAACCAATAATAGATTAAAAACTGAAATTGCAGAAAGAAAGCATTTTGAAAATAAATTGAAAATACGCGAGTCTGAAATAAAACTCGCTCTTACTAAAGAACGAGAATTAAATGATTTGAAATCACGATTTGTTTCTATGGCTTCTCACGAATTTAGAACACCTTTGAGTGTTATTCTTTCTTCGGTAGGCTTATTGGGAAGGTATATTACCACAGATGAGCAACCAAAAAGAGATAGACATCTGGCAAGAATAAAACAAGCTATAAATACTTTGACTGGTATATTGGAAGATTTTCTTTTTTATAGTAAAGCAGAAGATGGTCAACTTGATATGAAAGAAGTGTTGTTTTGTTGGGATGAGTTTGTAAAAAAAATTGAAAAGGAAGCAAATGTTTTGCTAAAGTCTGGGCAAAGGATTATTCAGAGCCATCGTCAAAAAAAAATTCCATTGTTTTTTGACGAAGGGATGTTAAGTCACGGTATTTTTAATCTAATCTCTAATGCGGTAAAATATTCAAAGGAAAATCAAACTATTTATTTCAATAGCTGGATATCTGGGGATGAATTTGTAATTGAAATAAAAGACGAAGGAATTGGTATTCCTGATGAAGATCAAATTTATTTGTTTACACGGTTTTTTAGAGCAAAAAACGTCCAAAACATTAAAGGGACAGGATTGGGGTTGTCGATAGTGCAGAACTATATTGAACGTATGGGGGGAAAGGTTACTTTTAAAAGTGAATATCAAGTCGGTAGTACTTTTTGTATAAGAATTCCTGTAAAGTTTAATTCTAAAAAAGAATATTGGGAAGTAAAAATTAATCAAAAATTATGAAAAAAATATTAGTTGTAGAAGATAATGTCGAAGTAAAAGAAAATATTGCTGAATTATTAGAGTTATCAGGCTATGATATTGTGACTGCAGAAAATGGAAAAATTGGGGCGCAACTTGCCATTGAACATATTCCTGATCTTATTCTTTGTGATGTAATGATGCCTGTTTTGGATGGTTATGGAATGCTGCATATTTTAAGCCATAATCCTAAAACTGCTGATATCCCTTTTATTTTTCTTACAGCGAAAACGGAACGTGAAGATTTTCGAAAAGGAATGTTGCTTGGTGCAGATGATTATATTATGAAGCCTTTTAGTGATGTCGAATTACTGGATGCTATAGAAGTTAGGTTGAAGAAAAGGGAAAGATTAATCAAAGCATTTGATGGAACCCTAGAAGGTCTACGTACTTTTGTCAATGAAGCAAAAGGTCTTTCTGAATTAAAAGATATCTCCGAACAAAGTGAACATAAAACTTATTTTAAAAAGGAAAGAATTTATGAAGTTGGTCAGTATCCAAGAAAAATATTCTATATTCTACATGGAAGAGTAAAAGCTTTTTTAACCAACGATGAGGGAAAAGATTACATAACGGACATTTATAAAAAAGGTGACTTCTTTGGTTATCTTGGATTGTTAAAGGGGGAGAAGTATGATGAAACTACAATTGCTTTAGAAGAAACAGAAATTGCTTTTGTTAGTCAAGAAGATTTTTTCCACTTATTGTATAAAAATCAAGACTTTGCTTCTCAATTTATTAAAATTTTATCAAATAATGTAGTAGATAAAGAAAATCAATTATTGAAACTTGCCTACAATTCAATAAGAAAACGTGTAGCAGATGCATTGGTTTACGTTTGTAGTCAAAATGAAAAAAAGGAATTTTCTATTTTACGTGACGATTTGGCAAACCTAGTTGGTACCGCAAAAGAAAGTGTGATTAGAACTTTATCCGATTTTAAAAGTGAAAATATTATTAGTATAGAAAAAGGAATTATTAAAGTCTTAGATTCTGATAAACTTAAAAATATGCCTAATTAATTAGAAGTTTTTCCCTAATGATTAATAAATCAATACCGTATTCTATTTTTTTGTAATTTTGCATAAAAAATTGAATATGTTTCCAGAATATGATGTGATAGTTGTTGGTGCTGGTCACGCAGGTAGTGAAGCTGCAGTGGCTGCGGCAAATTTAGGTTCAAAGGTGCTTTTAGTTACCATGAATATGGATACAATTGCACAAATGTCTTGTAATCCTGCTATGGGCGGGGTTGCGAAAGGTCAAATCGTAAGAGAAATTGATGCATTGGGGGGCTACTCTGGAATTGTCACTGATCATACCATGATTCAATTTAGAATGTTGAATCTTTCCAAAGGTCCAGCAATGTGGAGTCCTAGGGCTCAAAGTGATCGAATGGCTTTTGCTGCAAAATGGCGACAAATGCTTGAAAATCATTCCAATATTGATTTTTGGCAAGAAATGGTAACGGGTATTGTTGTAAAAAACAAACGAGTGGTTGGAGTTCGAACAGCATTAGGTTTAGAAATACCTTCAAAAACGGTCATTCTTACCAATGGTACTTTCTTAAATGGAATTATCCATATTGGAGAAAAACAATTCGGTGGAGGAAGAGCAGGGGCTAGAGCAGCTACTGGTATTACAGAACAACTTTTAGAATTGGGTTTTGAATCTGGGAGAATGAAAACGGGAACACCTCCTAGAGTAGATGGTCGATCCTTGGATTGGGATAAAATGGAAACTCAACCTGGAGATGAAAATCCTGGAAAATTTTCTTTTACCGATACTCCAAAATTAGAAAAACAAATCCCGTGTCATATCGCTTATACTAATCTTGATGTTCATGATACCTTAAAAACTGGTTTTGATCGTTCTCCTATGTTTGCTGGAAGAATTCAAGGTATTGGTCCGAGGTATTGTCCATCAATAGAAGATAAAATTGAACGATTTTCGGAGAAAGACCGTCATCAGTTATTTGTAGAGCCAGAAGGAAGAAATACAAATGAAATATACGTAAATGGATTCTCTTCATCGCTTCCAGAAGATGTTCAATTTAAAGCATTAAGGAAAATTATTGGTTTTGAAAATGCGAAAATGTTCCGTCCTGGATATGCTATTGAATATGATTTTTTTCAACCTACTCAATTGACCTTGTCACTAGAAACTAGATTGATAGAAAATTTATTTTTTGCAGGACAGATTAATGGTACAACGGGTTATGAAGAAGCCGCAGGTCAAGGAATGATTGCAGGTATGAATGCTCATTTTAAAATAAAAGAAGAGCAGCCATTGATATTAAAACGATCGGAAGCTTATATCGGTGTATTGATTGATGACCTTATTAATAAAGGAACTGATGAGCCTTATCGGATGTTTACTTCCAGAGCAGAACATAGAATTTTGTTGCGCCAAGATAATGCTGATTTGCGATTGACGCCAATTGCTCATAAATTGGGAGTGATGAATATGGATGAAAGATTGGCAAGAGTTGAGAAGAAATTGATAGGGATAAAATCTATCGGAGCGTATTTGGAAAAATACAGCGTATTACCAGATGATATAAATCCATATTTATTAGAAAACAATTCAGCTCCTTTAAAACAAAAAGGAAAATTAATCAAAGTACTTGCAAGACCACATCTAGGAATTGATGGTTTGCGAGAAAATCTTCCTGAATTTGATCAGTTTTTAAATGATTTTGATTCTGAAATTATTAATTCAGCAGAAATTCATTTGAAATATGCTGGTTATATAAATAAAGAAAAGGAAATGGTTTCTAAAATGAATCGCTTGGAAGATGTTATTTTGTCGGATGATTTTGATTATAGTCAAATAAAATCTCTTTCTTTGGAAGCAAGAGAAAAATTGGAAACGTTGAAACCCAAATCAATTGGACAGGCCAGTAGAATTAGTGGGGTTTCTCCCTCGGATATTTCGGTTTTGTTGGTATATATTGGACGATAACTTTATGGCAATCTAGAAATAATACTATCTCTAAAAAAGCGTGGTCCGTTTTTGCCCCATTTTTTACCAGAACATTTTAATTGATCATTTCCAAATTTCCTAATATATTCTTCTCTATTGGGATAGGTTGGACGAGTAATTAACCAAATATCATCAGCCACAATTTGATTTTGTAATAATTTTAATAATCCAAGATTGGAAAAAGTAGAATGTTTGCAAATATTCGTACAAGCAATGCTGTCTAGTTTTTTTATAGAATATTCAGATGGATCATAAGTGATTTTTGCTAACGATCGACCTAGTGATTCACGATTTACATCTTCGGTTGATTTCCCGTAGGCGACTTCTAAAATAGGTTGGGGATTGCGATTTATTTTGACCAGTGATTGTAATAGATATTTTTCTTCCATTAATGCAATCTCGAAATTCATTATGAAAAAAAGCTCAAATTCATATTTGATTTTTTTGAGCATGCCCGTTGATATAATAAAATGGCCTCCAGGTAAACAAAATGCCTTTACTTCATCTTGATTTATAATTACGATTCTCCATTCACGATTTTTGTCCCAACGGTTATTATCAGGAGACTGAAGATCTTCTCTTGGGAAAAAAGTTGCGAAATCATAAATTCCTTGTAAATATTCATAGACAAAAGGATATTCATTTTCAAAAATCACTTTGCAATCAAGACTTTTATCTTCAACAAAAATCAAAATTTCATCACCTAGCTGCTCTCTATCTCCTTTAGTTATTTCACTGATATTGGGAGGTAGGTCTTCTTGGCAAGATGTGATGAAAGCAAAGCTTCCAATTGCAAATGCGAAAAAATAGCTATATTTTTGTATGATTTTTATTAGCATAGTTTTATAGCTTTATTCCATTTAAAATGAAATAAAATGTTATAATTGTTCGTTGTGCTATTTTGTAATAATATGTCTGAAATAATCGGACAATCTTATTCCCAAATTCAAATTAGGGTTATAAAAATAACAATGTAATGTATATTTCAAGATAAATATAATGTAATTATTTAATATTTCATTATAATTTCACGAAAACATTTCATAGATCTGTATAATTTCACATACACCTAAAGAATCCGCACGTTGTAAAAATAAAATTCTTTACTTTGCACTTCTTATTTTAAAAATGTTTTTTCCTTAAAAGCGGGAATAGTCAAAGATTGCGAATAATATGTCAAAAGCACTAAAAAAATTAGCAGGACAAACTGCCATTTATGGCGTCAGTAGTATTCTCAGTAGAATATTACATTATGTGCTTTTTACAATCTATCTGACAAGATTTATTTCAACTAAAGAGTTTGGTGTTTTTACGGAGATGTATTTTTATGTAGCGATTTTAGTTACTTTGATGGCATATCGCATGGATACTGCACTTTTTAGATATGGACGAAAAAAAGAAAATCTCGATACAACGTTTTCTACGGCATCATTTTCTCTTTTGATTTCAACTTTATTTCTTACTGTTCTTTTTTATTTTAATGCTCAGGAAATTGCAAATTTACTTTCCTATCCTAATCACAGTGATTATGTAAGAATCTTGACAGGAGTTATTGCTTTTGATGTTATTTCTTCAATTGCTTTTGCAAAACTTAGATTAGAAAATAGGCCTATAAAATTTGCTGCTCTAAAAACATTGAATATTATAATCAATATTGTTGCAATATTTATTTTTTTGGAAGTAATTCCTTATTTGATTGAGAATAATTATAGTGGACTTAAGTCTTTTTATCATAAAGATGAACTTTTGGATTATGTATTTCTTTCAAATATTATAGCGAGTGGTATCACATTCTTGTTTTTGATTCCTGAATTTTTGAAAGTAAAATTTGTCTTTGATAAAGTACTTTGGAAAAAAATGGTTGTTTATTCACTCCCATTAGTTTTAGTTGGGATTGCTGCTGTTGTTAATCAATCAATCGCAGTTCCGATTCAAAAATATTTACTGCCAGGAGGTTTAGATGAAAATTTAAGTAGCGGAGGAGTTTATGGTGCTGCTGCTAAAATTGCCATATTAATGAATTTGTTTACCTATGCTTTCAATTATGCTGCAGAACCTTTTTTCTTTTCGCATGCAGAAAAATCAGATTCACGTACAATTTATGCACAAGTAGCACAAGCCTTTTCAATTGTTGCTTGTATTATTTTTCTAGGTATTTTATTCTATCTTGATTTGATTCAATTGATTTTAGGGAAAGAGTTTCGTGGAGGTATGTCTGTAGTTCCAATTTTATTAATTAGTTATTTATTTTTAGGGCTTTATTATAATTTTTCAATTTGGTACAAACTTACTGATAAGACAAAATATGGAGCCGCTATTGCTTGGGGAGGAAGTATGATTACATTTTTTATAAATTATCTATTTCTTACCAAATATGGCTTCATAGCATCTGCTTGGGCTGCATTGGCTTGTTATGGTTTCATGGTGGTTGCCGCTTATTATTATGGACAAAAATATTATCCAATTGATTATCCAATTAAGAAAATTAGCTTTTACATCTTAAGTGCAGTGGGTATATATTATTTAAGTTTGTTTATCAATACCACTCCAAATCTAGTTCTTAAAATAACCATTAATACTATATTTTTAATAGGTTATATTGTATTGATTTTTCTGTTAGACAAAAATGCAATTTTAAAATTGTTGAAAAAAAAGAAATAAGTTAAATCAAAACTATATCAAACATTGCAATTTTTTAACTCAGCAGCACAGCACTCAACTCATTCCAAACAAAGTTTGGAATGACTCACTTGCTAAACTAAATTTCATACAAAAATCTTACTTTCACAATAAGATATTACTCAACATACAACATAGAAACAAAACTGATTTTCACATCTTTTGTAACCTCATAAATAGCATCTGCACAAGCAACCATAGTCGCCCCTGTTGTCATCACATCATCTACAATTAATACATGCATTCCTTTGAGTGAAAACCTAGGATTTGCTTGAAATACAGATTCAACATTGTAGAGCCTTTCCAATAAATTCTTTTTGGTTTGTGATTTACTATTTGTCACTCGAAGAAGGGCTTTTTTTGAATATGGAATGCCTAAGCTCTCAGATAATCCTTCTGCAAGTAATTGACTTTGATTATAGCCGCGTTTTTGTAGTTTTCTTTTATGAAGTGGCACTGGGATTATCAAATCAATATCGTGACACCAATTGCTCCTTTTTAAGATTACACCATAATACTTTCCCAAATAAATACCGACATTGATTTGGTCATCATATTTTAAATTATGAATTAGTTTTTGTGTAGGTCCATCTTTTTGAAAATAAAAAAGTGCCGTAGCTTTCTCAAACCAAACTTTGCCAGCTAGTTTATTAAACATTTGGTTCTTATCTATTAAATGAAATCCTGTCTCAGGCAAGCCGTAATAACACTCTACACAAAGGATATCATCTTGCATTGGGTGCTCATCCATACAAGCAAGACATAGGTCGGGGAAGAAGATTCCAATAAAATCATCTAGATACTTTTGTAGTTTTCTCATGTCGTAATATAGAGAAAAAACTGAATATAAAAAAACGTCTGCCCTAAATTAATAAGACAGACGCATCAAAACAAAACGAAAAACCAACTTTAAACAAGTATTTCTTAAAAATATTTTGTTTAAGTTTTATATCTTAGAAACAATAAAAAGCTAATTATTGTTGCACTCAAAATGATGTTTTTGTTGTCCTAGCCGACACTTTAACATTTTTATCCTGCTTTTAACTTAATTTTAATTTCTTTTTCTTTACCATTTCGATTAACAACCAAAACAACAGTATCTCCAACTTTCGCACTTCCTACGGCTTTTTGCAATTCTGGTACCGATTTAATCATTTCATTGTTTAAAGAAATAATAATATCTCCAGGGAATAAACCCGCATATTGTGCTGAGCCACCATCCAATAAACTTTCTATGGCTACTCCTTGGCTTATGTCTAAATTATTTTCAGTGGCATATTCATCATCAATTTCAATTATCGAAATTCCTAAATAAGGTCTTTCGTAACTACCATTGTCAATTATTTCATTTACAATATTTTTTACCAAATCAGATGGTATCGCAAATGAATAGCCTGCAAAATAGCCTGTACCTGATTTTATAGCAGAATTTATGCCAATTAATTTTCCATCAGTATTAACAAGAGCTCCTCCACTGTTTCCAGGGTTCACTGCTGCATCTGTTTGAATAAAAGATTCAATAGCATCTTGATCTCTTATAATGTTGATATCTCGTCCTTTTGCAGATATAATCCCAGCAGTAACAGTTGATGTTAAATTAAGTGGATTTCCAACCGCCAAAACCCATTGACCTACTTTGGCTTTATTGGGATCACCATATTCCATAACAGGTAAATCAATTGCATCAATTTTCAGTACTGCTAAATCTGCTTTGGGATAAGTTCCGACTATCTTAGCCGTATATTTCCGATTATCTGCCAAGGTTACTTGTATGTCATCTGCAAACTCAACAACATGGTTATTAGTTACAATATATCCGTTTGCTTCTATAATCACACCAGAACCAGTTCCTTCTTTGGGGCCATAAAATTGTCCAAAAAATCCACCAAACGGATCACGTCTTTGATTTACTTCTTTTTGCTCTGCCGCATATATGTGTACAACTGATTTCATTGCCTTTTCAGCGGCATCTGTAAAATCAAATGGAGCAGCAAATTTGTTTTTTGAAACGTTAATATTAGAAACCTGTTGAGCAAAAGAATTATTTTTGAAATCTTGAGTATTTTGGAAATTTAAAAAGTACATTCCAATTAATACGATACACCCTCCTAATATTCCAGAGAGTAGCATTGAGAGTTGTTTTTTCATGATTTTTCTTTTTTTGAGTTTAAAATTTATTGACAACTTTAATTTCCTATACAGATATAGATAACGTTTAAGTAGAAAAAGTTGTTTATTGAAGTGATATATTAACAAGTTTTTAACTTTTTAAAGAACATTATTAAGATGAAAAGAGTATAAAAATATAAGAAAAAATAAATGTGAACTATTTTCCTAAAAAAATATCATCCAATTTCAAAAATCTCTGGCATGGGTTTCAGTCAAGTAAGTCCGAGTCTAAACAATTGGTGTTTGACTTATTGAAACCTGAAACAGCGTTTGAAAAAAAAATGGTCAATTCTAAAGCATTTAAAGAAGGACTATTTTGGGGAGAGCCTAGATTTGGACATCCTGAAGGAAAAGTCATTTTTCATATCCAAGAAGTTTTATTTAATATTGATATCATTGCAACGAATCGAAAGGAGCGTGAAGCCTTGAGAATTATTGCTTATGTGCATGATACTTTCAAATACATAGAAGATAAAACAAAACCCAGAGATTGGTCTAAACATCACGCAATTCTTGCCACAAAATGGCTCAAGAGCTATTTAGACGATCAAGTTATTTTAGATATTATCGAATCTCATGATGATGTATTTCATGCTTGGAATTTATCTCATCGTGGTGATGATGTAAAAGCTAAAATAAAACTGGAACAGTTAATCAATAAAATGGGCGATAATCTTGACCTTTATTACAAGTTTTTTCTTGCGGATACCAAAACAGGAGATAAAATTCAAACGCCAGTTGAATGGTTTGAAAAAGAAGCTAACTTGAAAGTAATAAAATTTTAATCCAAAAAATCTAAAATCAATTTGGTAAGTTGTTTTGGTTGTTCTGCATGGACCCAATGTCCTGTTCCTTCAATAGTTTCAATCTTTGAATCTGAAAAAAATGATTTTATCGTTTCATAATCTAATTTTTGGATATAATCTGATTTTCCGCCTTTAATGAACAATGTGGGTATATCTGAAGGTATATCTCCCGTCACATTCTCAAGAATATTTTG
This sequence comes from uncultured Saprospiraceae bacterium, assembly GCA_947311465.1. Taxonomy (GTDB): domain Bacteria; phylum Bacteroidota; class Bacteroidia; order Chitinophagales; family Saprospiraceae; genus CAMZLN01. The sequence continues at coordinate 14,026 of CAMZLN010000213.1, read as the reverse complement.
ATAATTTTCTACAATAGCTACTAAGTTGGGTTTCCAACGATAGCCACCTTCTTTTTTTCTAGTTAAATTTTTCAATAAAAACAATCGAATATTATCATTGGGGATTTTTGATTTTAAAATCGAATTTGCTTCTTCTCTATTATTTAAATTTTTCAAATCCAAACTCATCATAGCATCGAATAAAGGTAAATGATTGCCAATATATTTTTTTGGTGCAATATCGACAACGATTAATTTATTTACCAATTCTGGAAAATCAAGTGCCAATTGCATCGCAGTTTTACCCCCCATTGAATGTCCTATGATATTGGCATCATAAATCCATTGATTATTCATGAACTCAGCAACATCATTTGCCAAAATCGAATAATCCATTTTATCATCATGCTCTGAGCGACCATGGTTTCGTTGATCAATTGTAAATACGGTATGTGTTTTGGCAAATGCTCGTGCTAGAGTTTGCCAATTGTCTAAAGAACCTAGTAAACCATGAAGGATGACTATTGGCTCTCCTTGCCCGTATTGTTTAAAATTTAATTGCATATATGGATTTTAGCAAAAACAATTCATCATTTAAAAAGTTTAGTTTTGATTGTCGTTCTGAAAATTATACGGTTCAATTTCAAGGGAAAAATAGTTTTTTTTCAAAGAAAATACTCATATAAGTATAGATAATAATAAGTACTTTGTATTTTTGTCGCAACTGACTTGAAATCATTCAATAATTATACAAATGAAATTATCTAGCATTCTTCTTTTTTGTTTTATTTCCATTAATCTCTTTGGACAATCCACTTCTGATTTGGAAAGTCAATTGGAAGCAACAAAAGGACTTAAAGAAAAAATGGAATTGAAATATGATCTTGCTCAAGCATACAAAAGCACAAATGCTACAAAAGCAAGTAAATATGCAAAAGAAGCATTCGAAATTGCAGCAAAATTGAAAGATGAACGCATGAAGGCGAATATTGCCTATTTAGATGCAAATATCTTTATAAAACTTAAGCAACCAGGGAAAGCGAAAAATAGATATGAAGCAGCTTTGAGGTATGCGAAGCGAATCAAGGACAATGATTTAGCAGCCAATAGTGCTGAAATGATTTCAAAAATTGCACTACAAGGAAAAGATGCACGAAAAATTTATGAAATCAATAAAGAATTACTCAGTTTGATAAGAAGTAGTGGTTCGCCTAGCGAAACGAAAAACTCTAATACTGCAATTAAACTTAAAAATGAAAATAAACAATTACGCAGAAAATTGGACGAAGTAAGAGATGAGTTGATGAGTTTGAAAGGTAATAAAAAAGACGACGAAGGTTCTTTAGCTGATAGAGAAGAAGCCTTAGAAGCCGATAGAGCAAAAGTACTAGATGAAATATCATCAAGAGATGAACGATTAAAAATATTGGAGCAAGAAAAAATCAAAGAAGAAGAACGTAGAAAAAGATATGAAAGAAAATATCGAAAACTATCAAAGGAAGACATCCTTCAAGAAGCAATGCTGAAAGAAAAAGAAACTGAATTGGCTCAATTGCAGTTGCAACAAGAAAAAACGAGCAACTTAAATAAATTATTTGGACTTATTTCTCTTTTCGTTTTGGCGCTTGCCGGGTTGTTTTATAGTAGATTCAGATCCACTAAAAAAGCAAGAAAAATTTTAGAAGATAAAAACAAAATTATTGAAGAAGAACAAAAACGTTCTGATGAATTATTGCTCAATATTTTACCTGCAAATATCGCTGAAGAACTAAAAACTAAGGGTAAAGTGAAAGCCCAAAAATTTAATTCTACTTCCGTTCTGTTTACAGATTTTAAAAACTTCACTAGGATGTCAGAATTACTAACTCCAGAAGAGTTGGTCGCAGATATAGATCATTGTTTCAAAGCTTTTGATTATATCGTTTCACAATATCCAAGTATTGAAAAAATCAAGACTATTGGAGATGCGTACATGTGTGCCTCTGGTCTTTCTAAAAAAGCGAGTACTCCAATGGAATTAGTGAAAGCTGCCATAGAAATGCAAGAGTTTTTAGAAGAATACAAAAAAGACAAAATAAGTAAAGGTAAACCCTATTTTGAAGCTCGAATCGGTATTCATTCTGGTTCTGTGGTTGCAGGGGTTGTTGGTTTCAATAAATTTGTTTATGATATATGGGGTGATACGGTGAATATTGCGGCTCGAATGGAAGCACAATGTGAACCAGGAAAGATTAATGTATCAGAATCAACCTATAATCAAATTCGGTACAAGTTTGATTGTACATATCGTGGCAAAATAGAAGCAAAAAATAAAGGGCAAATTGATATGTATTATGTGAATCGGTCTTTGAGTGCTTAGTGCAGTATCTTTATGATTAAACAATATTATGAAATTCAAAATAGAATCCCCTTTCGTTCCCACAGGAGATCAGCCCGAAGCAATTAAACAATTGGTAGAAGGTGTTGAAAATGGAGACAAAGCTCAAGTACTCCTTGGGGTTACTGGTTCTGGAAAGACTTTTACTATGGCGAATGTGATTCAACAGTTGAATCGCCCAACCTTGATTTTGACGCACAATAAAACCTTGACCGCTCAGCTTTACGGTGAAATGTGCGAATTTTTTCCTGACAATTCTGTCGAATATTTCGTTTCATACTACGATTATTATCAACCAGAAGCTTATATTTCAGTTTCAGATACCTTTATAGAAAAAGATTTACAAATCAATGAAGAAGTTGATAAATTAAGACTTCGGGCTACTGCGGCTTTGTTGACAGGGAGGCGTGATGTCATCATAGTAGCGTCTGTATCTTGTATATATGGTATGGGGAATCCTGAAGATTTTAATGATGGAGTGATTCGTATTGAAACGGGAATGACTATTCCTAGAAATATATTTTTGTATCGTCTTGTTGAAAGTTTGTATCATCGGACAGAAGCCGAATTCGGTAGAGCGGCTTTTCGTGTTCGGGGTGATACGGTAGATATCAATTTGCCGTATGTGGACTATGGATGTCGAATTATTTTCTTCGGGGATGAAATTGAGACGATTCAAAGAATTGAAATCGAATCAGGGAAAAAAATTATTGATATTGATCAAATGGCTATTTTTCCAGCCAATTTGTATTTAGCCAATAGCGCTAAAATCCCAAAAATCGTAAGCAATATTCAAGATGAAATGGTTGCCCAAATCGACTACTTTGAAAAAGAAATGAAGTTTTTGGAAGCAAAAAGAATCAAAGAACGAACACTTTTTGATCTCGAAATGATAAAGGAGTTGGGCTATTGTAATGGCGTAGAAAATTATTCTCGTTTTTTTGACGGAAGACGACCTGGAACTCGACCTTTCTGTCTTTTAGATTATTTTCCTGATGATTATTTAATGATTATTGATGAAAGTCACGTTACAATACCGCAAGTCAGGGGTATGTGGGGTGGTGATAGAGCACGAAAACTAAATTTGGTAAATTATGGATTTCGATTGCCTTCTGCGATGGACAATAGACCCTTGAATTTTGATGAATTTAAAGCAATCACCAACCAGATTGTATATGTAAGTGCTACGCCTTCTGATTATGAATTGGAAGAAACACAAGGGGTAATTGTGGAGCAAATCATTCGTCCAACGGGGCTGCTAGATCCACCCATTCAAGTACGTCCAAGTTTAAATCAAATAGACGATTTGCTGGAAGAAGTAAGTGAAAGAATCAAACTAGATGAACGTGTACTTATCACAACTTTGACCAAAAGAATGTCTGAAGAATTGGCAAAATATATGGCTAAAGTTCAAATCAAATGTCGTTACATTCATTCCGAAGTAGATACGCTGGAAAGAGTTGAGATATTGCAACAGCTTCGATTGGGAGAGTTTGATGTTTTGATTGGAGTCAATTTACTTCGAGAAGGCTTGGATTTACCTGAAGTTTCTTTGGTCGCAATTTTAGATGCAGATAAAGAAGGTTTTTTACGAAATCATCGTTCTTTGACACAGACTGCTGGTCGAGCAGCTCGAAATGTCAATGGATTGGTTATCTTTTATGCGGATAAAATTACAAATTCTATGCAGTTGACGATTGATGAAACCAATCGTCGCCGAACTATCCAAATGGATTACAATATTAAACATGGAATTACGCCAAGGACCGTAACAAAATCACGGGAAGAAATCTTGGGGCAGACTTCAATCTTAGATGTGCGGGGAGCGAGAAAAGATAACGCCTATATTGAGCCTGAGAGTCCAAGTTTAGCAGCGGATCCATTAATTCAATATATGGATCGTGATCAGATTGAAAAATTGGCTTTAGAAACTGAAAGAAAAATGAAAGCAGCTGCAAAAGAATTAGATTTTATCAGTGCTGCTCAATTTCGAGATGAATTATTTGCCTTAAAGAAAAAATTGGGTAGATAAAAAATTTCTCTTCCGAATTCATTTTCGTATATTTGTAGAATGGGAAATTTCATTGTATCAGCACGAAAATATCGTCCAGGAATCTTTAAGGATGTAGTGGGTCAAGAACACATTACTTTGACCTTGAAGAATGCCTTGCAAACAGATCATTTGGCCCATGCGTTTTTATTCACGGGACCTCGTGGAGTAGGAAAAACTACCACTGCTAGAATCCTTGCCAAAGTATTGAACTGTGAAGATAGAACCAGTGATTTTGAACCCTGTAATACTTGTAGCTCTTGTGTAGCTTTCAATAATAATGCTTCTTTTAATATCACAGAACTTGATGCAGCATCGAATAATAGTGTTGAACATATTCGTGCATTGATTGAGCAGGTTCGTTTCCAACCACAACAAGGAAAGTATAAAATATTTATTATTGATGAGGTGCACATGCTTTCTTCTCAAGCTTTCAATGCTTTTTTGAAAACGTTAGAAGAGCCGCCACCTTATGCTATATTTATTTTAGCAACGACTGAAAAACACAAGATTATTCCTACGATTCTTTCTCGATGTCAAATCTTTGATTTTAGGAGAATCCAAGTAAAAGAAATTGTGCACTTTTTACAAGAAATTTGTACTAGAGAAGGGATTGAAGCTGAGGAACAAGCGTTACATGTCATTGCTCAAAAAGCAGATGGCGCTTTAAGAGATGCACTTTCTCTATTTGATAGAATCGTTAGTGGTGTAAATAAAGCCATTACTTATGATGATTTGATTAGCAATTTGAATATTCTTGATTATGAATATTATTTCAAAATTGTTGATAATCTATTAACATCAAATACAAGTGAAATTTTATTAACTTTTAATGAAATTATTAAGAATGGATTCGAGCCAGATATTTTTATCATGGGTCTTGGAGAACATATTCGTAATATTTTAATAGCCAAAGATCCAAAAACTGCGGGTATTTTAGAGATGAGTGATGGATTGAAAAAAAGATATACTGAACAATCTAAAAATACACCAAGTTCATTTTTACTAACTGCGTTAGGAGTTATAAACGATTGTGATGTCAATTATAGAATGGCAAGAAATAAACAGTTACATGTAGAAATGACATTGATTAGGATGGCTTATATCAATCAAACCGTAGATGCTTTTCAAAAAGGCACTGCATCCGCTGAAAAAAAAAATCCTAGATTAAGTGAACCATTTCCTATAAGACCTAAAACAGGGTCAATAGCTCCAAAAGTAGAAAAGGTAAAAGAAAAAGTAGAAGAAAAAATCACACCTGCACCAACATCAGTAGAAATTGATAAGAAAATTGCAGAGCCAAAGGTAAATTATAAAAAAGGGAAACTCTCTTCAAAACTTAAGAAAAGTTATATTATTGGCGGTATTGGAAGTGTGTCCGATGAACAAGAAGAACAAACTCCTTCGAAATTAGAGTTGACCATCCAAAATGTTCAGAGAATATGGGATGAACATGCAGAAAAACATTGTTCAAAGATGGTTCAATCTACATTAAATACTGCTAAATTATCTATTGATGGCGATCTTTTGACTATTGAAGTTGCAAATGTTATTGCTGAAAGTACAATCATTGAAGAATCTGTTATTTTTGATTTGATTCGAAAAAATATTGATGCACCTCAATTGACAAGGAATATTGTTATTAAAGCGGATAAAAAAATAGAAAAAGTTGTTGCGCCTAAGCGTATGATGAGCAACAAAGATATTTTCATTGATATGCGTTCTAAAAACCCATTAGTTGATGATTTTGTTAGGAAATTTGATTTGCGTCCAGAAATGAATTGATTTCTTGAAAATGGATTTTTTCACAGTTCCTAAGTAGGTGGACATATGTTTTTATGTGTATATTTTTAAATAGATTTTGTTCAAATCAAAAGAAAAAGCACAGTAATAGCCTAATTATTGCGAGTATTTTTGCTGAAGAGTTGGGCAAAATATATCAAAAAGATATGTGAAAAAACATGTGTCCACCTACTTAAATGTCTTTTGGCAAACATTTTTGCTACATTTAGCTTTGTTTTGTGAACAATTTTGCTTGAATTTTACTTGAGTTATATAGTGCTAATTGAAAACTATTAATTCTAATCAAAGAAAAATATGGGGAATAATCAAACAAGTTTCTGGTATCTAGAGAATATTGATGTATTGTTTTGTCCTAAAAAAATGGGAAACATTGATGATAATTCTCATATAACTAAACATTTCAAGAAAGGTGAATATATTTATTGGCCCGAGGATATTTCAAATAAAATATTCTTTATTACGAAAGGTCGTGTGAAAATAGGTGCATATAGTGATTCTGGAAAAGAAATTACTAAGGCAATTATTGGAGCAGGTGAAGTATTTGGAGAATTGGCATTGACTGGTGAAGAAAAAAGACGAGATTTTGCTTACGTAATGGATAATGTGTCGGTTTGTGTGGTGGAACTAGCAGAAATGAAAGCGCTTGTGAAAGATCATAATGGCTTGAATATGTTTCTTCTAAAAATTATGGGAAGTCGCTTATTGAAGATGGAAAGTCGTTTAGAATCACTTGTTTTTAAAGATTCAAGAACGAGAATTGTCGAATTTATTATTGACTATGTGAACGAAAAAGGAGAAAGAGTTGGTTATGAAATGGTAGTTCGAAAATTTATAACTCATCAAGAAATAGCAAATTTGACTGCTACATCTCGTCAAACAGTTACAACTACTTTGAATGAATTGAGAAATGATGAAATCCTTACTTTTGATAGAAAACGATTATTAATAAGAGACTTTGATAAACTAAAATCTGAAATTGCCTAGTGTATAAATTAATAATAAAACCATTTCTTTTTTTATTTTCACCAGAATCTGCACATCAAATTGCAATGAAATCTTTCACTGTAATGAGAAAACTAGGACTTGGTGGAGTTTTTAGTTCTAAAGAAGACAAACGACTGGAAAAATCTTTTTTGGGTTTGACTTTTAAAAATCCCATTGGAATAGCTGCGGGTTTTGATAAAAATGGGGACTATATCGAAAATTTAGACAAAATGGGCTTTGGGTTTATTGAAGTGGGAACCGTTACTCCTATTCCACAAATCGGAAATCCAAAACCTAGATTATTTAGATTGCCCGAAGACAATGCCTTGATCAATCGAATGGGATTCAATAATCTTGGCGTTGATTATCTAGTGGAAAATCTAAAAAAACTTCAAAATAAAAATATTGTCATTGGAGGAAATATTGGAAAAAATAAAGACACTCCTAATGAAAAAGCAATTGATGATTATGAAATTTGTTTTCAGAAATTATTTCCTTACGTAGATTATTTTGTGATAAATATCAGTTCTCCAAATACTCCCAACCTAAGAGCACTTCAAGATAAAAAACCATTGACAGAGTTGTTGACGCATTTACAAAAACTAAATCATGCTCACTCAAAATCAAAACCAATTTTATTAAAAATAGCCCCTGATTTATCAAATGAGCAATTGGATGATATCATTGAAATTGTTCAACAAACTAAGCTTGCTGGAATTATAGCTACAAATACGACTATTTCTAGATCTAATTTGACAACTAGTAGCGATAAAATTGACCAAATCGGCAACGGCGGACTGAGTGGCAAACCATTGAAGCAGCGTTCTACAGAAGTCGTCCGTTATATACATACCAAAACAAATGGAAATCTTACTATCATCGGCGTAGGCGGAATATCAAGTCCAAAAGACGCTGTTGAGAAAATGGAAGCAGGAGCTTCGTTAATCCAATTATTTTCAGGATTTATTTTTGAAGGCCCAACCTTGGTTGAGCGGATTAAGCAGACTTTCCAATTGAAATCATAATATAAAACGACAAACAACGCAAACAAATATTTTTGAACATCCAAAATTATTACACTATGCTTGTACCATTTGTCCTTTTCGGTTTATTTTACCATATTTTTAGTTTAGTAACAGATTCTCAAAGTGGATCTATTCGAGATTTTCGTATCTGGATGAGTATCTTTTTGTTGATTATTTTGAGTGTTGTGACTTATATCGGATCGTTTGCATAGATTAACTTTTTCACCCAATTGCATCTAAAAACTCCTGCTCTGTCATAATCTCAACCGTCCCTAAACTCTGAGCTTTCTTCAATTTCGATCCTGCCTTTTCTCCCGCTACTAAAATATTCAAATTGGAGCTCACAGAACTGATGTTTTTAGCTCCAGCTTTTTCAGCCATCTTCTGAGCTTCTTTACGACCCATTTGCAATAATTTTCCAGTAAACAAAATTGTTTTGCCAACAAAAGGGGCATCATCTGCCACTTTTACTGGGCGATCCGCATCGGTTTGATTCATATTTACACCAAAGCCTTCCATGCGTTCCAAAAGTTCAATATTTTCAGGATTCTGAAAAAATTCAATCACATTTTCTGCTACAACAGGACCAATATCTTTTATCTCCACAAATTTTTCTAAGTCCCAATCTTTTAAATCCATGACATGATTTATTTCTTGGGCAATCAATTTAGATGCCTTACGCCCAAAATGATGAATCGAAAAGCTATATAAAAGTCGATAAATAGGATTAGATTTTGCTTTTTCTATTGCCGCTTCTAATTTGACAGCAGAGCGTGTTCCAAAACCTTCCAAAGTTTTGATTTTTTCATAATCTAAATTATAAACATCAGAAATATCATTTAACCAACCCAATTCATGAAAACGTTCCACATAAGATTTTCCAAATCCATCAATATCCATAGCATCTTTGGAAACATGGGAAATTATTCTTTGAACAACCTGAGCTTCACATTTGAAATTTGGACAACGATAGGCTGCATCTTCTTTGATTAATTTTGTTGAACATGACGGACATTCTTTTGGAAACTCAAAGGGTTTTTCATTTCCACTGCGTAATTCGTGCATTGCCTTGACAATGTAAGGAATCACATCTCCAGCCCGTTCGATCAATACCGTATCTCCAATTCTAATATCTCTAGTGGCGATGAATTCTTCATTGTGCAATGAGATCGAACTTATTGTCACTCCTGCCAATGAAACAGGAGCAATCTTAGCCACAGGTGTAATTGCCCCTACTTTTCCAACTTGAAACTCTATTCTTTCCAACTTAGATGTCGCTTGTTTTGCTTTAAACTTATAGGCCAACGCCCATCTTGGATGATGTCCAGTATAGCCACATTTATCTTGCAGAGCAAGGTCATTTACTTTGACAACCATACCGTCAATTTCATAGCCATATTGTTCTCTTTTTGCTTCCCATTCTTGACAAAAGGCAGCAACTTCTGCTATTGTTTTACAAACTTTCGTTTCTTCAATAGGTACTTTAAATCCAAGAGATGCCAAATATTCAATGGTAGCAAAATGTGTTTTAAATTTTGATAAGACTGAATTTCCATTTTTGTCAATTGCATGCCCCATTTGATAAAGAAAAGCTTCTAAACCACGTTGCGCAGTTTCTTTAGGATCCTTCATTCTCAATCCTCCCGTTGCTGCATTTCTAGGATTTGCAAACACATCTTTGCCATCGGCTAATCTTTTGGCATTGATTTTATCAAATTTATCTTTTTTAATCAATGCTTCTCCCCTCAATTCGACTTCCACGATTCCATGATTTGAAAATGTCGCTTTTAATGGGACGGTGTATAGGGTTTTGATATTTTTTGTGATTTCTTCTCCCATCGTTCCATTGCCACGGGTAGCTGCTCTGACTAATAGATCGTCTTTGAAAACTATAGCTATACTTCCACCATCAAACTTGGGTTCAACACAATATTCAATTACTGCATTTTCATCCAAGAGTGTTAATTTTCTAATTCTTTCATCAAAGTCTTTTAAATCTTCCGCATTGTATGAATTTCCTAATGAAAGCATAGGAACTAAATGTTTTACAGATTCAAAATCAGATGTCAAATCGTTGGAAACTCTTTGAGTTGGCGATGATTCCGTGATCAAAATCGGAAATTTTTCTTCTAGTTTTTCTAGAAATTTGTATAGTGAATCATATTCAAAATCACTTAAAACGGGCTCGTTTTTCACATAATATTTCCATTCATGAAAAACAATGGCATCTTGCAATTGCTGCACCGTCTGTGTTGCTTCTTTTTTATTGAAATCATCATTTTGTTGCTCTAATAATGATTTTGATAACTCGTAAAATTCTTTTTGTTGTTTATCTGAATACAATGTGATAGATTTTTATGAAAATTTTTACAAATAACTTGATTTTTTAATCAAAAAGTGATTTTTGAAGAAAAGTATTTTTAGTTGTGAATATTTATTTTGAGTATGACCCTAGATTCTATTATTTCAACAATCGCTTAATTTTGGCATAACGACTTTCATTTTTGCTTTTGCCTCTACATTTTAGTTCTTTTGCTTTAGCGTGAATATTTTTTACTCTATTTTTTGGACTTGGATGAGTACTTAAAAATTGCGGTGGTGTTCCTTGACCTGATTTTTGAATTTTCTCAAAAAAACCAGCGGCTCCAGCGGCATTGTATTTCGTACCACATAGGTAGGAAACAGATGCTTCATCTGCTTCAGTTTCGTTCTTTCTACTAAATTTTAATCCGACCAAAGCTTGTACGATTTGGGCAGATTGACTTGAACTTGCTTCTCCTGTTGCCAGTTGCACCAATGCTTGCAATCCATACATATTGGTCATTTGACGAGTAGAATGACGTAAAGCTGCATGAGCCATTTCGTGTCCCATTACCCCTGCTAATTCATCTTCTGAATCTAAATATTTGATCAAACCTGTGTAAACATAAATATATCCTCCTGGAGTACAAAAAGCATTCAAAGTTTTAGGATCATCAATAATTTTAACTTCCCATTTAAATTCATTGGAATGCTTGACTTTTCCCGTTTTTAAAATACTTCTCGTTATTCCATTGATAAACTTATAAACTTCTTTGTTTTTAGCAGGATTTAGAATAGGATATTCTTTAGGCTTGCTATTTATTTCATCACTGACTTGTTGTCCAAGTTCTACATCTTGACTGACGGGGAACAAATTAATATTTTGTCCTGCTTTTTTCATAGTATTACATCCCAATAAAATAAAGAGAGATACAATTGCTGTTAATAATCCAATGTTTTTCATGTTTTTATATTTTTTTTGTTTGTACTTATACGTTTTTCGACGTACACATATTTTACGAATGATGTTAATGATAGTTTAAAAAATCCAAAAGTTTTTAACAAATAATCTATCTTTGTTGTAAATCCTTGCTGTTGATGAATAGAAGTTTCTTTCTAAATATTCTTTTTTTAATTTTTGTAAATGTGCTAATCAAGCCATTTTACATCTTTGGTATTGATCGTACAATTCAGAATGTAGTAGGCACAGAGCAATATGGTTTGTATGTCACCTTGATTAATTTTACATTTTTATTACAAATCATCAATGATTTTGGGATACAAAATTTTAATAGCAAAAATATTTCTCAGCATCGCCAACTTATTCATAAATATTTCCCGAATATCCTTATTACTAAGGTCTTTTTAACATTTGCCTATTCTATTATTACAATCATATTTGCAATTGGTTTTGGATATAAAGAATATTTATTTCCATTTATAGGTTTCATGATTATCAATCAAGTATTGATTTCTATGGTCTTTTTTCTACGTTCTAATGTATCGGGGTTGGGATTTTACAAGATGGATAGTCTGTTTTCTGTCATTGATCGACTTTTACTTATTTTCATTTGTAGTATTTTACTGTGGCATCCTAGCTTTGAAGGTCAATTTGTCATAGAATGGTTTGTGTTTGCACAAACTTTTACACTTTCAATAACGGCATTTATTATTTTTATTTTTGTCAAAAAGCATATCAAAGTTATAAATTTCAAATTCAATAAAGCTTTTATCATTTTAATAATAAAACGAAGTGCTCCGTATGCGTTATTAATTTTAATGATGACCATTTATACTCGGATGGATACTTTAATGATCGATCAACTATTGGAAAATGGAAAATATGAAAATGGCGTTTATTACGGTGGATATCGGATTTTGGATGCTGTAAATATGCTAGGATTTTTATTTGCAGGACTTTTATTACCAATGTTTGCAAGGCTAATAAAGGAAAATCAGGCGGAGATAGTACCCTTGTTAAGATTTAGTTTTCAAACGATATTGGCGATAGCGATTCCCATTTCTATCAGTGTGTTTTTCTTTCAAAAGGATATTTCCGTATTATTGTATGTAGAAGCAAATGAATACTGGGGCAAGGTACTAGGAATGTTGATTTTGACTTTTATAATGAGTGCGACTATATACATTTATAGTACTTTGTTGACTGCAAATGGAAGTATTAGAAAAATGAACCAAATTTTTGTAATAGGAATTATACTAAATTTCATTTTGAACTATTTTTTAATTCTTGAATTCAAAGCTTATGGTGCGTCAATTGCAACTTTGATTACACAATTTATTATGGCTATTGGGATGATATTATTATCTAAAAAGATATTTTCCATTCCGACTAATATCATACTAATGGGTAAAATTCTAATTTTTCTAATATTGACTATTTCTACAACATATTACATTTCTATTCAAACATTTGATTGGAAATTTTTATTCTCAATATCATTGGTTTTAGGAGGAATACTTGCTATTTTGACAAAAATGATTGACATTTCATATTTAAAAACAATAATCAATACTAAAAATGAATAAATTACTTAGCTTTCTATTATTTATTGGAATCTTTGCTTGTTCTCAACCAAAACCCAATAATTCTAAATCAAAAAAAGATATATCAACACATAAATCTCAAGTTAATTCTAAACCAATTCAATATGGGGCACTTGATGATGCTGTTTTTGGAATGGGTTGCTTTTGGTGTACAGAAGCTGTGTTTGAGGAATTAGAAGGAGTTGCATCTGTAGAATCTGGATATACAGGCGGAAAAACAAAAAACCCAACCTATGATGATATTTCTAATAAGGAAACAGGACATGCTGAAGTGGCCTTGATAAAATTTGATCCGAAAATTATTAGCTACGAGACTTTATTAGATGTTTTTTGGACCACGCACAATCCGACTACATTGAATAAGCAAGGAGCAGATTATGGCACACAATATCGTTCCGCTATCTTTTATACATCAGAAAATCAAAGAATAATCGCAGAGAAATCGAAGAAAGATGTAGCGCCTACAGTTTGGGATAATCCAATAGTGACAGAGATTGTTCCTTTGACTAAATTTTACTCTGCGGAAGAATATCATCAAAACTATTATGCGGAAAATCCAAATTATGGATATTGTGTGGCAGTTATTAATCCCAAAATTGATAAACTTCGTAAAAAATTCTCACATCTCCTGAAAGGACAAAATTTAATTAAAAACAATCAAGTATTGACAAAAGGAAAGTATAATAAACTTAGCAAATTTGATGAAAACATTATAGAAAATAAAGGAACAGAAAGAGCCTTTTCTGGCAATTATTGGAATAATAAAAAAAAGGGAGTTTATATCTGTAAAAGATGTAATCAGCCATTATTCAAATCAGATTCAAAATTTAATTCTAAAACGGGTTGGCCAAGTTTTGATGATATGTATGAAGAAGGTGCAGTTAAAGAAATTCCAGATGCTGATGGATATCGAATAGAAATTGTTTGTGGAAATTGTGGAGG
>CAMZLN010000212.1 GCA_947311465.1 uncultured Saprospiraceae bacterium | reverse complement strand
ACAAGAACCGCCCGCACAAGCACCGCCGCCACCACCTAAAAAGGCTTCACCGCCACCACCACCGCCACCACCACCGTCACCAGAGCCAAAAGTGGAAGAAATTTTCAAAGTGGTAGAGCAAATGCCTAGATTTCCAGGGTGTGAGAATGAAAGTGATGACAATGCTAAAAAGCAATGTGCTACTAAGAAAATGCTTGAGTTTATTTATAAAAATATCAAGTATCCAGCTATCGCTCGTGAAAACGGTGTAGAAGGTACAGCAGTAATCAGTTTTGTTGTAGAGAAGGATGGATCCGTAACCGCTCCAAAAATAGTAAGAGATATCGGAGCTGGATGTGGAGGAGAAGCTTTGCGAGTTGTAAAGAAAATGCCTAAATGGACTCCAGGTAAGCAACGTGGACGTTCAGTAAGGGTACAATTCAACTTACCTGTAAAATTCAAATTGCAATAAATAGCTCGATTTTAGAAATAAAAAATGGCTTACTGAAATTCAGTAAGCCATTTTTTTTTAAGCCATTTGTAATTTTATTAGCTCTTCTTTTCTTCCTTTGCAGAATTTCCTTCTACAACTTCATCTTCTATTGCCAATAATTCTTTATCAATAATCTGTTTGTAAGCTTTGGCGGGAAGTGCACCAGGTTGCATCATAGGTTGTCCTTCCATTGGAATAAATAAAACACTTGGAATACTTTTTATTCTAAAAACGGAAGATAATTCCTGCTCTGCTTCAGTATCGACCTTGTAGATAAGCACCTTATCTTTATAAGTTTCAGAAAGATCTTCCATGATAGGAGCAACCATTTTACAAGGTCCACACCAATCGGCATAAAAGTCAATTACTGCAGGCAATTTACCTGAATATTTCCATTCTGAATTTTTTGTATAATCAAAAATATCTGATTTGAATATTTCGGCGGTTAATTTAATTGTGGGCATATTATTTATTTTCTAATTATAAAATTTTCACAAATTTAAGCTTAATGTACATAACTAATTGTGAAGTATGTTACATAACCACAAAATCATCAAAAAGTTACAAAATAAATGTCTTACTCGTTACATTTGGTAAACATAAAACCATAAAAATGTGAAAAGAAATTAAAAGTCAGTAATTTTTTAAGATTTCTTTAGAATCTAAAATCTTTCGTTTCTTTCTGTCCTCCTACTTATGACTTTTAAAAATAGTTTTCTTGAGCAAAAAAACGATAAAATCCACTTTATACCTCTGTCTATTGAGTATAAAGTCTATTCAGTTTTAGATTTACCTGAATCTAAAAAGCTTCTCAAAATTGCTATTTTCGTTTTCTCATCTTTTTAGGAAAAAGGTTAGAATTGCCTCTACGTTTAGACATTTTCCCATTTTTCCCAGATTTGGCATTTACATTTTCATTGACAGGACATCCCACTTTTTTGGAACAAGAAGAACTTGTCATTGCGAATCCAATCAATATGATTCCAAAGAAATAAATTAAAATATTTTTTTTCATTATTTATTTTTTTTCATTATTTATTATAAAAATACTACAAATTAACTTCCAAATTCACGTTTTTCGTATAAAATACTAATATTTTCTGTTAAATTTCTTGGAAAGGATGAATCTATGACTATATTTGCGCCGTTTTTATAATTAAAATTTAACAAACTATGACTAAAGGTGATTTAGTAAATAGCATCGCAGAGAATGCTAATTTGACAAAAGACCAAGCTTCTGATGCGTTAACCGCAACATTGAACGCTATTTCAAACGCAATGAAGAATGGAGATAAAGCTGCAATCTTAGGATTCGGTACTTTTTCTGTTTCTCATAGAAAGGCTCGTAAGGGGATCAATCCTGCAACTAAGCAGCCAATTGACATCGCAGCTAAGAACGTGGTAAAATTCAAGCCAGGAAAAAATCTTGCAGAAATTGTAAACTAATTTTTGATAAGACAATTTTTAATAAAAGGCAGTTTGATTCATTTCAAGCTGCCTTTTATCGTTTTTAGTATCGTTCTTTGATTCCTTGGAAAAGTTAAATTTTAAAAAAAATATCTTACCGCATAATAAATTATATAAAAATAGCATTTAAGTATCTCCAAAGAAATAAAATCATTTTAAATATAAAATCTGTTCATGACAAGAATCTACAATTAAAAACTTTTTTTGAAGAAAAATCAACCGATTACAATTTTCAAAATTGATCTTCTTCTGTAAACTTTTAAATTCTTAAGATTATGAACGCAATTATTAAAAAATTATCATTTCTAATAGTACTGACTTTATCCTTAAATCTAAATGCTCAGGAAGTACCAAAAACAACAACAGAAACAACACAAATTGATCCTACTCCACAAATTGTCTCTAGTTCAGAAATAGAACTTTCAGAAAAAGAGCAAGCAAACAAAGCTCTTTTCGAACTTATTGATGGAGGAGATACTGACGAAGTGAAAAAATTGGTAAAAGCAGGAAGAGTAGATTATTACAGACACAATAAAGATGGTGAAACGCTCTTGACATTGGCTATTCGAAATAATGATGTAGCAATGACCAAGATAATGGTGCAAGACGCAATCATAAATCTAAAAAACATAGATGGAGAAACTCCATTGACCCTTGCCATAAAGCACAAGAATCCTTCCATTATTCGGTTAGTATTGAAAAGAGCAAAAGCATCTTATAAAAATACGAAAGGAGAAGCACCATTGTTTTTAGCAATAGAAAACAAAGATTTACATTTAATTCAGCGAATTATTAAAAAAGGAGGGGATGTTAACCGACTAAGTAATGGAATAACTCCTCTAGCATTAGCAACGATGTCAAATGATTATAGAATTGTTTCCTATTTAATTAAAAATGATGCTCAGGTCAATCAACCCAATGAAGATGGTGAAATCCCGCTATATCTAGCTATATCAAAGGGAAATGATGTCATTGCAGGAATATTAATAAATAAGTCTACAGAGCCGTTTGAAGACGTCAATTGGAGAAATAGAATTGGAGACCCCATAATTGCGGAAGCAGCCAAGATGGGAAATCCACAAATTCTCAAAATGCTAATCAATGCAGGCGCTGATGTAAACGATGTGGATTATGAAGAGAATACTCCTTTACATTTGGCTGCGGCTTATGGAAATGCAAAAGCTGTCAGTATTTTATTGCAATTTGATTCAAAAATAGACCAAACGAATATACGAGGGTGCACTCCATTAATTATGGCTGCTCAAAGTCATCAAACTGAAACTTACGAATTTTTAAAACGGAACGGAGCCACAACAGATGTTTTGGATTATTTAGGTTATTCCGCTGAAAATTACTTCACCATGAAGGATTCAAGCGGATTGATCCAATCTGATAACGTAGTTGAAAAATAGATGTTGATGGCAGTCTCCTTGCTTGAATTCCCCCAAAAAGGTTTCAAGTAGGGAGATTTTTTATTGTGGCGCTCTTTTCCCACTTGCTCCATGCACTGCTGCAGCAATTTCAGTAATCAAATCAGGGTCACTTTCAATTGCATTTCCTACCACTATCACATCTGCACCTGCAAGCGCCTTTTCTTCTGCTTCTTTTGGTGTTTTTATACCTCCTCCAACAATTAAAGGAATATCAATAGTCGAACTTACCGCCTCTATCATTGATGGACTTATAGAATTATTGGCTCCACTACCAGCATCCATATAAATCAATTTCAGTCCCAACATTTCACCAGCCATGGCGGTACACATGGCAACATCGTCTTTTGTATAAGGAATCGGTTGAGTATTACTGATGTAACTTACAGTTGTTGGAATGCCACCATCCACTAAAATATAGCCTGTAGGCATAATTTCTAAAGGGCTCACTTTTAGATAAGGTGCCGTAATGACATGCTTACCTATAAGCAATTCAGAATTTCGTCCAGAAATCAATGATAAAAATAAAATGGCATCAGCTTTATAGCTCAATTGAAATGAATTGCCTGGAAAAAGTATCAATGGAATATTACACGCCTTTTTGATCGTATCCAAGGTATTATCCAAAACACTATTTACAATGAGACTTCCTCCAATAAAAAAGTAGTCCACATGCGCATTTTGTGCAAGTTCAACAACTTTATCAACATTACTCATTCTGACTTTGTCAGGGTCAAGTAAAACGACAAATTTTTTCTCTCCAATATTTTTTGCAGCTTGCAAACTAGTTAGTATTTCAAGGCTCATCTTCTAATTTTGTTCAAATATACAATGAACTTAATTAAAATGAATAAAAATTTATATATTAAACTGATTTGAAACTATTTTGAATGTTATCATTTTACGATAAATTTAAATTTTTAAAATATAACACATTATTTCAATCAAGTTCTGAAAAAAGAAATGTACTGATTCTTTCCTGTTAAATTGATTTAAAAATCAAAAACACCTATCTTTTATAAGATTAATCTTCTTTTTTATTGTTTTT
>CAMZLN010000211.1 GCA_947311465.1 uncultured Saprospiraceae bacterium | reverse complement strand
GATACAGACAGGTAGACAGACAGAGACAGATAGACATACAGAGATACAGACATACAGATAAACATAGAGTGAACAACAGACATACATTCCTACATACAGACATGTAGACTAACTGGCAAGCAAAGAAACTGGAGGTAATCTTATCATATCAGAACAAACGCTTATTTCTCCGGCTTTTACTTGTTATTTTTTACTTGACATCAATGATGAATTACAACAAAAACTCGACGGTTCTTTGAAAAATGGATATGCAGAATATGTCCCTTATTTGGGAAAAAATGAATGTGCCATTTGGTGGGATAATTATCTTGTTCACGAGTATCAATACTTCGTTCCCGATGGACCATTTAAAATCAACTCATTGTTTATCAAAGAATTACCCACATCTGACAATAAAAACATACAACCATTCTCCCCTTTTATAGAAGTAGAAAGTGGCAATAGTTTTAGCTTTTTTGAGCGGCTACCTATTAGTTATGACAAGCAACTTCTTCAGTATGAATATGCACAATTTGCTTTCTCGGATTGGAGCTTCGTAGAATCTTACAAAACTAAAAATAGCCTTTTAAAAACCCAAAATAATGAAATTATACAAGTCTTTTAAGCAATTGTTACAAGAGAATGAATTTGCGATAAAAAATAATTTAGAAGATTATGAAAAGTATTTTGCGCATACAAGACCAGACAAGAATATAGAGAAGTATGAAAAACTTCATGAGCATGTAGAACTTGTACGTGATGTAGCATTGGATTTGATAGCTGCTCATTCTTTAGAACCAATCGTTGAAAATCTAATAGATGCTATTAATCTCAAGAGCAGTACTATCGGCAACTTTATAAAACAACTTTTTATTGATAGTATCATTTTTCATGATTTTGGAAAAATCAATGTCAACTTTCAGGTTGAAAAAATGGGTAGTCCATTTTTTAAATTCGATAATTCTATCAAAGTAGGAACTGGTCACTCTTTCCTTAGTGCTTACATTTTCTTAAATTACCAACTTGATCAAATTTATTTTAAAAAAGTCTTTCTTGATACAAAGAAGCAAAACATTGCAACTATCTTTGCTTTTCTTTTCACCATCCCAATTCTAAAACATCACAGCAGTTTCATTTCAAAGGATTATGACTTTGAAGAAGAAAAAATCAATTCTATACACCACTTTCTTAAGCTTTATGGGTTAGCAATTACTTTTGATTTCTCAAAAAAAATTATAGCTAATGAAGAGAAAATTTGGGATTTTTTTGACCAAAAAGTAAAGGACCACCAATTTGACTATTTTGCCTTATTTTCCTTGTTAAAACTTAATTGGTCTCTGCTTACGGCAGCAGATTACTATGCGACAAGCGAATATATGAATGGGTTGAAAATTACCGATTTTGGCCTAATTGATGATATCTTACGAAAAAAAATCTCCAATAATATTAAAACTCAGAAAAGTTACAATGCGGATCTTCACAAAAACACAATATTATACCAAAATAAGAACTTAAAATCCCTACAAGTCGCTAATAATCAAAACCTTAACCTTCTTCGGCAAAAGTTAGGAGCACAAGTCATTTATGAAATAAAAAAGCATCCTTCCGAACGGTTATTTTACATTGAAGCCCCAACAGGTAGTGGAAAAACCAACCTTTCCATGATTGCGATGAACCAATTGCTCGAGAAACATCCCGGTATTAATAAAGTTTTTTATGTCTTCCCTTTTACTACACTTATCACGCAGACCTATCAATCTATCCAGGAAACACTTGGTTTAGATGAGCAATATATTACACAATTACACTCAAAAGCCGGATTCAAGGAAAAAGTTAACAACCCTGACGGCAACTATGGCAAAAATTTAAAAAACTTTATCACTAATATTTTTGTCAATTATCCGATAACTTTACTGACGCATATTCGTTTTTTCGACATTCTAAAAGCCAATGACAAAAGCTCTAATTATTTATTGCATCGCCTTGCCAATTCTATCGTTATCATTGATGAAATACAAGCTTACAATCCCAAACATTGGGACAAAATAAAATATTTTATCTCTCAATATGCCCAATATTTTAATATTCGCTTTATCATCATGTCAGCTACCTTGCCCAAAATTGGCAGTATTGATATTGGTTCAAAAACAATTTCATTTCAAAATCTCATCCCCAATGCCCAAGGGGATTACATTCAAAATCCAAATTTCAAGAATAGAGTGAGTATTGAAACCGAATTGCTAGATCAAAAGAATATATCCATTCAAAAACTCGCAAAATTTGTTTTCGATAAATCTGAAGCTTTTGCTAAACATAGAAATGATCAATTAAATGGCAGTGTAAAAACAATCATAGAGTTTATTTTTAAAAAAAGTGCTACGGAATTTTTTAATACAGTACAGAAAGAAGGACTATTTAGGGACTATCAGATATTTGTACTTTCTGGCACTATCTTAGAACCTAGACGAAAAGAAATTATAGCCTTTTTAAAAGACGAAGAAAACAATAATCAAAAGGTTTTGCTTATCACGACCCAGGTAGTAGAAGCAGGTGTAGATATAGACATGGATATTGGGTTTAAAAACAAATCACTTATCGATAGCGATGAACAACTCGCTGGTCGTATCAACAGAAATGTAAATAAAAAAGGAGCAAAACTTTGGATTTTTGACCATAATGAGCCCAAAATTATCTATGGAAAAGACCCTAGATATGAAGTAGCTATGCGTATGTCACCTACAGAAAGAAAAGAAATTTTGGAAAATAAGAAATTTGACATTCTTTATGATAAAGTCATTTTAGAAATCGAAAAAAATAATACACTCGTCTATAAAGAAAATTTCTCTAAGTATAAAGCCAGATTAGAACAACTTGATTATCAGTCGGTTAATAAGGGTTTCAGGCTCATAGAAAGCGACAATATTTCCATTTTCGTACCTGTCAATATCCCTATTAAATATTATAAAAACGAGTATCTTTTCTCAAAACATGAAGTTGATTTTTTGCGCAAGCATAAATGTCTATGCCCAAAAAATGACTTAAAAGTAAGTGGAGAAAAAATATGGGATTTATTTATAGACTTGTCTCTAAATAAAGATATTGGCTTTATTCAAAAGAGCATTGAACTAAAAGTACTAAATGGAATAATGGGCAAGTTCATATTCTCGATTTTTGCACCACGTCTAGAAGACCTAAAACCTTATCTAGAACAAAATGATAATTTTGATGATTATCAAATTCTTGGTTTTTACAAATTAAACGAAAGTGACATTTGCAATTCTCCTGATTGTACCGATAAGGTTTACAGCTACACATCAGGTCTAAATGCACTAGAACTAAAAGAAACTTTTGCATTTTGCTAATTTTATAAATACTATTTACCCCTCATGACCACAGGAACCCAAATAAACTACCTCCACCTATGCCACCGCAAACTATGGCTATTCTCCCACAACATACAGATGGAGCACACTAGTCAGTTAGTTGCTGAAGGAAAGTTGATTGAAGAAGCCGCATATCCACAAAGAGCCAACAAATGGCAAGAAATCGAAATAGAGCGAATCAAAATTGACCGTTTTGATCCCAAACTCAAGGTCATCAGGGAAATCAAAAAATCAAATAAAAAAGAGAAGGCGCATGTGGCACAATTAAAATTTTACATCTATGTATTGGAGCGAAATCAGATAGATGTCAGTCATGGCATTTTGGAATACCCCAAATTGCGAGAAACAGAAGAAGTGTGGTTGACGGATGAAGATCGGGATGAGATACCAAAATGGGAACAAGCTGTAGAAGAAATTGTAAATCAAGAAAAAGCACCATCAACCATAAATAAATCCTTTTGTAAGAAATGTGCCTATTATGAATTTTGTTATACTTAAACCCCATGAAAAAAACCTATTATTTATTCAATCCTGGACGGATTTCTCGCAAGGACAACACTTTTAAATTTGTACCCATAGATGATGCAGGCAATGCATCTAAGCCTAAGTACATACCCATTGAAGGCATTGAAGCATTGTACATATTTGGGAGTATAGATGCCAATAGTGCATTGTTTAATTTCCTAGGAAAACGACAAATTCCCGTTCATTTTTTTGATTATTATGAGCACTACACGGGGTCATTTCAACCTAAGGAGTATCTGCTTGCGGGAAAAATGCAAGTGGAACAAACCGCTACTTATATGAAATCTAAAAGAAGATTGCATATAGCACGAAATCTCATTTCAGGAGCCAGTTACAATATGTTACAAAATCTCAAATATTATCAACGTCGTGGTAAAGATTTAAATTCTATAATTACTGCAATTGAAAAATTTCGGGATTCGATTCCTACTGCCCAAACAGTACAAGAAGTCATGGGTTTGGAGGGCAATTGTCGGAAAAATTACTACGAAGCCTTTGAAATTATCCTACAAGGTTGGGAAATGGGCAATAGAGTCAAACAACCCCCATCCAATGAGATAAATGCTATGATTTCATTTGGAAATATGATGAGCTACACCCTCTGTTTGGATCAAATTTATCATACACAATTGAATCCAACCATAAGTTTTCTACATGAACCTGGAACAAGAAGATATTCCCTTGCCTTGGATTTGGCGGAGATATTTAAACCCATATTGGTAGATAGAGTAATCTTCAAATTAATCAATAAAAGAATCATCTCCAAATCAGATTTTGAAAGCAGATTTAACGGTTGTTATTTAAAAGATAGTGGACGAAAAAAGTTCATCCAATCCTTTGAAGAACGATTAAAGGAGACAATATTACATCGAAAATTGAATAAAAAAGTAAGTTACAAGCGATTGGTAAGATTGGAAGTATATAAAATCACAAAATACATATTGCAAATAGAATCCGAGTATGATCCATTTAAAATATGGTGGTAGCATTGATTTAAAATAAAAAAAGTATTATGTATTGTATATTAGTTTATGATGTTGCATCAGAAAAAACAGGAAAAATGCTAAGATTATGCAGAAAATACTTAAATTGGATTCAAAATTCAGTTTTTGAAGGTAATATCACACAGATTAAGCTCCAAGAATTGATTTTTGAAGCCAAAAAGATAATGAATGAAGAAGTGGATAGTCTAATTATATTCACAACTAGAGATGAAAATTGGCTATACAAACAGGTGATAGGTAAGGATAAAAACCCGTTGGATACGATATTGTAAGTTGTCGATAGTAATCATTCAAGCCAAGGAAAAACATATCAAGTTCATTGACATATATAAACAACTAAAAAAAAGAACATTGAATAGTTGTCGATACCAAGCACAAATCGTATATTTGTATAAGGACGCTTTATTGCATCTGTTTTTGCTGTTTTGAGATATATACTGAATTGATTTTCAGTTATTTTTATATATTTTTGGAACGGCTTTTAATTGTACCATTTTTGGAATTGAAACTTTCGGTGTCTATTGTAAAAAAAGCAATCAAGATAGCTTTTAATTGTACCATTTTTGGAATTGAAACCGCTTTGCTTTCGACAATGCTTTAAATAGATCATCCTTTTAATTGTACCATTTTTGGAATTGAAACTTCTTCTCTTTCATCCGCAACTTCTCGAAAAACGTCTTTTAATTGTAACAATTTTGGAATTGAAACTTACAACAACCGTTACAGCTGCCAGCGCTGCTCCGCTTTTAATT
>CAMZLN010000210.1 GCA_947311465.1 uncultured Saprospiraceae bacterium | reverse complement strand
TTCTCAACTGTCAACTCATCCAGTCTCGAGTTTGGAGAGACAACTAATCATATCATCACCTATCAAATATTACGGTATTTTATCTTTGTGATCTTTGTGGTGAAAATATTCTATACGCTAGCATACAAACAGCGTAGCGTAGTTTGTATGCTACCGTATAGAATATTTTCACCACAAAGATCACAAAGATAAAATACTGTAATATTTGATAAGGTGATGATTTGATAAGTTGTCTCTCCAAAGTCGAGACTGGATGAGTTGACAGTTGAGAATAAGATTTATTTTTAAAAATGACGCTCTTTATTGACGAAATGAATTTCATCGGACCTATGTGTCCACCTACTTGCGTTAACAATAGTCGTGTTTTTACCTAGATTTATCGATATAAATTGGATAAACTAGATTTTCTATGTACATTGATGTTATTATTAATATAAAAATATAGATAAATGATTTCACCAATTTTAATTCCAATAATATTTATAGCATTATTTATTATTTCATCTGGATTATTCACCGTAAAACAACAAACTGTTGCAATAGTCGAAAGACTTGGCAAGTTTCACAGTACAAGACAATCAGGATTACACTTCAAATTACCATTGATTGATCGAGTTGCAGGAAGAGAAAGTTTGAAAATTCAGCAATTAGATGTAATTGTTGAAACAAAAACAAAGGATGACGTATTTGTGCATTTAAAAATATCTGTCCAATATGAAGTTTTGAGAGAAAAAGTGTACGATGCATTTTACAGATTACAAAATTCAGAAGAACAAATTACATCTTACGTATTTGATGTTGTAAGGGCAGAGGTTCCAAAACTTACATTGGATGAAGTTTTCGTCAGAAAAGATGATATTGCAATAGCGGTACGTAGAGAATTAAGGGAAGCTATGCTTGGCTATGGTTATGATATAATTAAAACATTAGTAACGGATATCAATCCAGACGAACAAGTAAAAGAAGCAATGAACAGAATTAATGCAGCTGAAAGAGAAAAAGTTGCAGCACAGTATGACGGTGATGCTGAAAAAATCAGAATCGTAGCAAAAGCACAAGCGGAAGCAGAAAGCAAGCGTCTGCAAGGACAAGGAATCGCAGACCAGCGGCGTGAGATAGCTCGTGGACTTGAGGAGTCAATGGAAGTATTGAATAGAGCGGGTATAAATTCACAAGAGGCATCAGCATTAATTATTATTACTCAGCACTATGATACACTGCAATCTTTAGGTGAAGCTAGTAATTCAAATTTGATTTTATTGCCAAACAATCCAAGCGCAGCAAACAATATGTTGCAGGACATGGTAACATCATTGGCGGCTGTAAGTAAAATAGAAGAGACAAGGATTAACAAATAAAACAATAACAAGCTTTCCAGAAGTTGTGAACTTTTGGAAAGCTCCCCTTTTATTCTTCTAGCATTTGCAACAACTCTGAAAAAGTAACCATAGTGGGTTCTAGTTTAAGGCTAGAAGCTTCAGCGATATTGGTTTCCCATTTCAAAAATGCATAGTCATTATTTCCTTGTTTTGAAACAATGTAAATTGAAACAGTCTTATCTTTAGGTATCATTGAAGTATAAAATCCATGTTGATCTGGATCGTCAAATAAAGGAATTACTGTAGATTTATAAACTGAATATATAGCAGTATTGTTTTCCGTATATTGTTTTGGAAGTTCAATAGATAAAGATGTAGTTTCTAAATTAGATATTTTCGTTTGCAGACTTACCCATCCAAAATGATCAATTGTCATTTCAAAACCAGAAACAAGTCCAGTTGAAAGATCCCAAGTATGAAATACTAAATTATTCTTATTGACATCCTCTTTCCACACAATTCCTTTATCGGTAGTAAAGTTGCCTAAATATAAATCGGTATGACTAATTGGTTCATCTTTTTCAATTAAAAATTTTAACACTTTATCTTTTGCTAAAAAAATATCTTTGCCATCGTATTGTCCAATAATTTTTAATTGGACTATTGGATTGAGTAGTACACCATTATAAGATGTATTACTTTGACAACGGATCATATCACTTGTTTTTTCCACTTCGAGAATATCCAATCTGATCGAAGATTCAATAGTTTTTCCATCCTTGTCTATAAAAGCAGATGCGGGAATTTCAATAATCGTATTATGTTGAGTGGTAAGAATAGTTTTTTTCGTGGGGTCTACCACATATCTATTGGCGATAGGTAGTAATTGGATAAACAAAGCAGCTTTTTCATTTGCTACATTATGTTTTTCGATAAACCCAATCTTCTCTTTCCTACAAGAAACAATTGCCAACACCAATAATAATCCAAGTAATAACTTATTCATTCTAATAGATTTACATTCTGAATCTTAATCCTAATCTCATTCCTGTAGAAAAATTTCTTTGTTCAATAGGGTAGTCTTTTACGGTCATCGATGATAAGGAGTATTTAAAATGGGGCTCCATCATCAATTGTGTACGGTTATTTAGATGAAAATAAGCTCCAATGTTAGCTACCCAACTTGTTCCAATCCAGTTTTTATAAACTACATTATCATTTTGGATGGTAGACCAAGATTCATCTGGTGTCAAAATATACCCACTTTTGTCATAAAATAGGTTCATGTGAATCCCTGTATTTAAAGCAAAAGTAAAATTGTTTATGTCTATTTCATATCCAACCATAAGTGGAATGTCGAATGATTTATATCTGTTGTATTTTGCTATTTGATAAGGTCCCGTTATGATTTCACCATCTTCAGCTTCTTCCGTATAGTTCAAGTCAATGTACTCAAAAAAGTCATTGGTTTGTTGAAATTGAAAGCCAATTTTGAAGGTCAATCCCGTATAATGCACCATTGATAAACGAGTATTTAAAGCATAAGCAAAATGAAAACCCTCTGTAGCATTTCTTTGTTCGGCATAGCCTTCAAAATATGAATCTTTTACAGTAAGATATTTTACAGTTCTCTCTGGAGAGAATCCAAAATCTACATAATAAGTGAAAGGGTAATTTTTTGGTGCTTTACCACAGACTATTTCAGAACGATTTAATTTCAATTTCTTACTCGGATTATAAAAATGTGGCCAAGTAGGTAGAATGCCTGAAAAGTTTTGAAAAGTAATATTATCTTTAACTACTATTGGTGTAGCTGTTTGTACTACAGTTTGTAAAGAAGAGTTTTCAATAGTTCTTGCATGATTGCTACTAAATCCAAGTGTTAATTTATTATAAATATCGCCTATACTACCATTTCTATTTTGGGCAGTATTTTTATATGTTTTTCTCGAAATGTCTAGCGAATTATTTTCAGCATTTAAATTTTTAGCAATATTATTTGAAATAATTTGTTTTTTGGGGTTTTCATAAAACGCATTATCTTTAGTATTTTCTTCAATTTTTATTTCTTGTAACTTTTCAATAGAAGCTGTTGGATTTACTTTTGACTGTATTTCAGCTTTTTCTTCAATTTTATTCTGAATTTCTTTAATTTCATCTGAAGTGACATTTTCTAGATCAATCTGATAATAACTCCAAATTCCACCAGAGATCAATAATGTGGCAATCAAGATTATGGTCAAAACCTTAGAAGATTTTTTCATAATACCTTTTTCCAATTCATTCACAGCACGACGAGTCTCAATTTTACTCCATAAATCTGAAGCAACAGGGGACTCAAAGCTGTCAATTTTATTTTTAATTTCTTTATCAAACCGTTTCATAAAAAACAAGATTGTGTTTTGTCAATTTGTGATTTCAATAATTTTCTCGCCTTAACCAATTGTGATCTTGACGTACTTTCTTTAATATCTAGGATTTCTCCAATTTCTTTATGACTGTAGCCTTCCATTGCGTACAGATTAAATACTATTTTATATCCTGTAGGTAATTTGCTGATTATTTCAATGATTTCATCAGCGCTTAGTTTTGAGATGATAGTTTCAGCAATACCTGGATCGAGATATTCTGCTACACCAATTTCTTCCTTTTTAAAAGAACTTTTCTTTACATGTTTAAGAGCAGTATTTACTACAATTCGCCTTATCCATCCTTCCAAAGAGCCATTGTTTTGAAATTTTGGCAAATTGAGAAATACTTTAATAAAAGAATCTTGCAGCAAATCTTCTGCTTCTTCCTTATGTCGAGCATATAAACGACAAACAGTCATCATCTTACCTGCATATCTCTGATAAAGTGCTAATTCGTAAGCTTTATCTCCCTGCAAACAACCGTCTATGAGTTCTTTTTCGCTCACACTTGCTCTTGTTTTTGTATAGTTCCTTCTTAGTAGATGCTCTTTGAAAAGAATTCGCTGCCTAGGAACTTGAAATATTAAAAAATAGAATCTAAAACAGGGGTTAGTACGATATTGAAGATAAGCCTTTTTGAAGAAAAAATCAAATAAAATGGGTTATAACTCAATTACGTTTTTGAGATTTAGTTATTAAAAGCTGAGAGTTTGGGACGATTTTGCTAATGCAAATTATTGTTGAGTCGATTGTCTTAATGACGATCACAAACGCCAAACCTGAGCCACTAAAAAGCAAAGAACCAATCCCATAATCACAGGCATCACACTTGCGACAAGTGTCCATTTCCAGCTATTTGTTTCTTTGTAAATGGTGTAAATTGTGGTACTACAAGGATTGTGAAGCAAGCTAAAAAGCATCAAGTTGATACCCGTTAATAGCGTCCATCCTCCTGCTTCCAAAATTCCTGCGGTATCTTTCAGGCTATCCAATTCGAACATAACTCCATCTCCTGTACCGAACTCATTCAAGCCAGGCACGCTTGCTACAGTCAACATTAATATCGTTGGAATCACAATTTCATTGGCAGGAATGGCCACGATATAGGCTAAAAGAATCACTCCGTTTAAACCAATAAACCAACCGAAACCATCCATCCAATCGATCAACCAAACAGCAATTGTAGTATTTCCAATATGTAGATTTGAAATCAACCAAATAATTGCTCCTGCTGGTGCAGCAAAGATAATTGCTCTCCAAAGAACGATCAATGTTCTATCAATCAAAGAAGTATAAATTGTTTTCCAAAATCTAGGTGGGCGATAAGGAGGTAATTCTAAAGTAAAAGTTGAAACTTCACCACGAAGCATTGTCTTTGAAAGTACCCAAGATACTAAAAAAGTAAAACCGATTCCTAGCATAGCGATTCCTATCACTGCCAACATGCTTACTAACCCAGAAAATTGACTTGGGACAATGGCTCCAATAAAAATAGTAGCTATTAAAATTTGGGTAGGCCAACGTCCGTTACAAAGTGAAAAATTGTTGGTAATAATAGCAATCAAACGTTCTCTAGGACTATCAATAATACGTGTTGCAACCACTCCTGCAGCATTGCAGCCAAATCCCATGCTCATTGTCAACGCCTGTTTCCCATGAGCACCTGATTTTTGGAAAAGATTATCCAAATTAAAAGCTACTCTTGGCAAATAACCAAAATCTTCAAGCAAGGTAAACAACGGAAAGAAAATTGCCATTGGAGGAAGCATTACGGCAATTACCCAAGCTGTTGCCATATAAATACCATCAATAAAAAGCCCATCTATCCATCTAGGAAGTCCAACATTAGAAGACATTGTCTTAAGAAACGGATATAAATTTCCTAGCAGTAAATCGGACAAAAGCCCAGAAGGATAATTGGCTCCAATGATGGTCAACCAAAGTAAAACACCTAAAATAGCAATCATAATAGGAAACCCCCAAATACGACTGGTCAAAACATTATCGAGTGCTCTGTCAAAATTAAAGTCACCTTTCTCATCTTCTTTAATCACTACTTTTCTCGCAATATTCGTTGCGTCAGCATAAATACCTTCTGCAAGTTGGTCGTGAAAATCTTCCCCAATTTCCCATCGAAGTTGAGTTGCTAAATCTAATATATTATTTTCTTTGTTTTCCATTGCGATTATTTCCAAACCCCTTTTTGAATTGCTTTAATAATACTTTCATCTCCTTCTAATAATCGAAATGCAATCCATCTACTATTTGGAATATTAGGATATTGATTTTGAATAGATTTACTCAATTTATTTACAGCATTTGTTATTTTCGTTGGAATAGTTTTTATTCTATGTGGTTTACAAACGACTTCACCTATTGCTACTTGATGCATAGTTTGAATAAGTTCAGGAATACCTTGTCCAAAACGAGCACTAGTAGGGACTACAGGTATTCCCAAATTTCTAGCAAGCGTTCTCTCATCTACAGAAATATGATGTCGTTTTGCTTCATCAATAAGATTTAGGCATAAAACGGCTTTATCCGTTATTTCTAAGACTTGCAAAACTAAGTTAAGATTTCTTGCCAATCTTCCCGCATCTACTACAATTAAGGTGACATCAGGTTTTGAAAATAAAATAAAGTCACGTGCAATTTCTTCATCTTCACTTGTTGAAAGCAGGGAGTAAGTGCCTGGTAAATCGACTAATTTATAAACTTTATCTAGGTAGCTAAATCCCCCCTCCGCTCTACCTACTGTTTTTCCTGGCCAATTACCCGTATGTTGTTTCAATCCTGTCAAAGTATTGAATACTGTGCTTTTTCCAGTATTGGGATTACCTGCTAGAGCAATGACGAAATCAGGATTGTCTATATCGACACCCAATTTTTTCAAGTCAGCAGCTTGATATTTACTACAAGAAGCACAAGGATTTTCTATTGTATTCATATTGCGCTGTATTTTTTAATTAGTATATGGTCTGCCTGTTCTTTTCTCAATGCGATTAGGGTGTTGAATATCAAAAAAGCCTTTGGTTCTTTCATTGGGCTTTCCATTTGAATTGATATTTTTGTGTTGGGAACGAATCCCAAATCTAGCAATCTTCGTCTATTGATTCCACGACATTCTTTTGACAAGCCAATAATTTCTGCCTGTTCGCCAATATTTAATTTTGACAATCTGCAAATATCTTCTTTATATGCTTCCATTGGGATATTAGCAACTGTAATATTTTTTGCTACATCAAAGGGAATCATAAGCGTAGAACCATCACTAATTAATTGAATTGAATTACCTTTTTTAGATTCAATCTTCATCGTATCCCCAATATGAAAACCAAATTTCAAAATGGCTTCATAGACGCTTTCAGGTTCATCTTCAACGTGAACTATTTTTGCAAATTGACCTTCAAATATATCTAAAGTTTCTCCATCAAGAGTTCCCAACTTTCCATCTTCGGTCGGAATAGGATCTCCGTGTGGGTCAAACCTAGGGTTTCCAATTTTTGATGCCAATTCTTTTACTTCTTGTCCAGAAAGATTGTGCTCCATTTCTTCAGCACGATCGTGCCATTCCAGTTTATTAAAACCAGTTTTTTCAGAAAGGAAAGTCTCCCAAAGCCGATGGATCCGTATAATTCTCAATGCATAATCCTTTCCTGATTGGGTCAAAACAATATTATTTTCCTTTTTTGAAATCAATTGACTTTGTATCATAGTTTCAAGCAATTGATTGAGATGAGAATCCGTAATCCCCAATGCTTTTTTCATTTCGAAAACAGGATTCGTATCATGTTCATCATGAAATAATATTTTTAAAATATCTTCCATAATAACTCTATCATTTTTTCTCAATCGGTTTCTAATCAACCAAAACCAACCTGTTTTAGGTTTGAATGAAAAAAATGCTAATAAGCATAATAAAAAGAAAATAAGTAATGACCAAGCGGCTTGATTCATGATATCAATTTTATGTAAATACTATTGATTGCTTTTTCAGAAAGGGTAATTAGATCCATTGAATTATTGACTCTTACTTGCATAGAATTATCATAAGTCAAAATTTCTTCAATACGAATTTCAGAATTCAGTTCAATATTCATTTTATTCAAATATTGTAAAAAAGCGGAAGAGTTATCATCGACACAAGATATCAATCCCATATTTCCAACTCGAAGCTTACTTAAAAGTACATTATCATTTAATCTCATTTTTCCATTTGCATCGGGGATTGGGTCTCCATGTGGACAATGAGAAGGGTATTCCATAAAAGCATCGAGCCGATTGATGAGTGTTTCAGAGTCAATATGTTCCAGTTGTTCCGCCATATCATGGACCTCATCCCATCCCAATTTAAGATGTTTGACGAGAAATAGTTCCCAAAGCCGGTGTTTTCGGATAATTTTAAGTGAGTAAGTTTTACCCAATTCAGTTAATTCGACCCCTTTGTATTTTTGATATGAAATCAATCCTTTTTTAGAAAGCTTTTTGACCATATCTGTGATAGATGAAGGTTTGCTTCCTATTTTATCAGCAAGATCATTGGTGAAAACACGTTTTGTGCAATCTTTTGAAAGGTAATAAATAGCTTTTAAGTGATTTTCTTCTGTTGTAGATGTCATTTTAGTATTGATTTGTGGCAAAGCTAAATTAATTTTTAGACTTATCTAAAAATCGAGAGGAAAATTTCAAAATCTAAGTAATAGCGTAGCTGCGGCACTATCCTATATTCCCATATTTTGTCACAATTACATAACGCTATTAAATAAAAATTAAATCATAAAATAGAATTACTCACATTCCCAAACATAATCATCCAACGGATATAAATTCAAATCCGCTCGATAAGAAAAATGCCACCATTCAGTGCGTATTCCTTTAAAATTCACAGATTCCATTGTTTGTTGGAGTAATTTCCGATTTTCAAGCACATTTTTGGGAAGATTAAAATTGTCTGTATGTGCTTCTTTACCAAAAAAATCATAAGGCGTTCCCATATCCAATTCTTCACCATTTTGATCAATAATTGTAAGATCAACCGCAATTCCACGATTATGCATTGATCCTTTTTTCGGAGGAGTTACATAGGATGCATTGGGCATTTTATCCCAAAGTCGTTGTTGATATGGACGAGGACGATAGCAATCCCACATTTTTAATCGATATCCTTTCTTATTTAAAATTGCATTAGCATTGGCTACCGCCTTTGCAACTTTAGGTCTTAACAAACACCTTCCGCAATCGTACATTTTCTCTCCTACAAAATTATCATCCGTAGCATATTTTATATTGACCTTTATTTTAGGAGCAACCACTTTTATGTCCGTCCATTTTGAAGTATCATAATCAATTTTATACAATTTTCGTTTCTTCTTTTTAGGAGTTTCGATTTTTGATGTAGTTTCTTCAACTGGCTTTTTTATTGACTTTGAATCATTGCTTTGAGAACACCCAAACAAAAAAGCTAAAGGGAATATAATCGATAAATATCTGTACATAGTTTTTATTTCAATTCATCAATGAGCTTCCAACCAATTTCTCCCAACCCCTGCTTCTACAACAATAGGCACTTTTAAATTAGGAATTGCATTTCTCATTTTCTCTTCAATAATTGGAATCAATTTTTCTTGTTCATCTTTTGGCATATCAAAAACCAATTCATCATGTACTTGCATAATCATTTTAGTCTTAAATCCACCATCATCAATTGCCTGTTGAACATCATTCATTGCCAATTTTATCATATCCGCTGCGGTTCCTTGCACTGGTGTATTGACTGCATTTCTTTCTGCATGACTACGCACAAAACTATTTCTAGAATTGATATTTCTCAAATAACGCCGTCTTCCCATGAGGGTTTCTACATATCCTGTCTCTGTTGCCTTAGCAACAACATCTTCCATGTAAGCTCTAAGTCCAGAATATTTAGTAAAATATTGCTTTATCAATTCTGTTGCTTCAACTCTTTTTATTCCCAACTGTTTGGATAAATTGGTAGCTCCCGCACCATAAATGATACTAAAATTAACCGTTTTAGCTTTATTTCTTTGTTCTTTAGTAACTTCGTCATAAGGGATTTCAAAAATATTAGCTGCTGTTGCAGTATGAATATCTTGTCCTTTTTGAAAAGCAGAAAGCATAGCTTCTTCCCCACTTAATTCTGCGATTAATCTCAATTCAATTTGAGAATAATCTGCAGCTACAATAATATGATCATCATCCATGGGTACAAATGCTTCTCTAACTTTTGCTCCAGCCTTGCTTCTAATTGGAATATTTTGAAGATTTGGATTATTAGAACTCAAGCGACCAGTAGCAGTTAATGCTTGATTAAAACTACTATGAATTCGCTTTGACCTTGGATTGATTAATTTTGGTAATGAGTCAACATAAGTTGATTTCAATTTTGCTAAGCCCCGATATTTCAAAATATCCGCTACAATTTTATATTCTAAACTAAGTTCATTCAATTTCTCTTCGCTCGTTGAAAAAGCTTTAGACTTACCTTTTTTCCAGCGATAAGGAATTTCTAATCTTTCAAAAAGGACTTGTCCAACCTGCTTAGGAGAAGCAATATTAAATCTCACACCTGCTGATTCATAAATATCTTTTTCAATTTCTTTCAACATTTCATCGAGATCAGTTGAAATACTTTTCAAATAATCTTTATCAATTCGTACACCGTTAAATTCAAGTTCAATTAATGTTTTTATCAAAGGAGCTTCCATGGTATCATACAATTTTTTCATCCCAGCTTCTTCCAATTTAGGGAATAAAAGTTGATACAATTGAAAAGTAATATCGGCATCTTCACCTGCATATTCTTTGATTCTTTTAATATCTACAGAACGCATACTGAGTTGCCTTTTTCCAGACCCAATCAATGATTTGATAGAAACGGGTTGGTATTTAAGCATGTTTTCAGCGACAATATCCATACCGTGTCTTCCTTCAGGTTCTAAGAGATAATGCGCAATCAAAGTATCATAAAAGTCACCTTGCAATTTTACACCATACCATTTCAGAATCAAAGCATCATACTTGATATTATGGGCAATTTTTGCAATTCCCTTATTTTCAAAAACATGTTTGAAACGATCCAATAGAATTTGAGCTTCTTTTTGATCTTCTGGAAAAGGCACATAATAAGCCTCATGCGCTTTAAAAGAAAAAGCAATTCCTACCAATTCTGCATTATTTGCATCAATAGAAGTAGTTTCTGTATCAAAGCAAAATTCTTTTTGTCTTTCTAATAAATAAATCAAAGCATCTTGAGTCTCTTTAGAATCCGCCAGATGATATTCATGCTTTGTATTGTTAATGTTGTGGTCTGCCATAGAATGAGAAGCAGGCGCTTCCATTACAGGTTCGGGTGCTCCAAAAAGATTTCCTTGAACGCCGTAAGGCGACTTAGCTGTAGAAACTGGTTTTGGTTCTTCCAATACAACTCTTGCTAAAGTTCTAAATTCCAATTCTTTAAATAATTCACTAGTCTTATCTTTATTTATATCAACAATTTTATATTCTTCCGCATCAAATTTTACAGGAACATTAAGATCAATAGTTGCCAATTCTTTAGATAAAATTGCTAGGTGCCCATGTTCTATGATTCTCTCCTTTAACTTTCCCTTCAATTGATCTGCATTTGCAATAATATTCTCAATTGATCCATATTCTTTCAGTAAAGTAGTAGCGGTTTTTGGTCCGACACCAGGTACTCCTGGAATATTATCTACCTTATCACCTTGCAAACCTAAAACATCAATGACTTGCTCTATCTTATCAATATTCCATTGTTCAAGGGCTTCTTTCACACCAATAATTTCAGGTGGACCGCCTTTTCTCCCAGGTTTAAACATAAATACTTTATCAGAAATCATTTGGGCATAATCTTTATCAGGAGTCACCATATATACATCAAATCCTTCTTTTTCCGCTTGTTTAGCCAAAGTACCGATTACGTCATCGGCTTCAAATCCTTCTTTGGTAACCACTGGAATATTAAAAGCTTCAATAATTTTGTGAATAAACGGCAACGCCACAGTAATATCTTCTGGTTGAGCATCACGATTTGCTTTATATTCTGGAAACATTTTATGACGAAAGGTAGGACCTTTCAAATCAAAAGAAACTGCAATATGTGTTGGTTTTTGTTTTTTTATAATATCTAAAAGCATTCTTGTAAATCCTGAAATAGCGGAAGTGTTGAGTCCTTTGGAATTTATCAATGGTCTAGTTATAAATGCAAAATGAGCTCTGTAAACCAAAGCATGTCCATCTAATAGGAATAGTTTTTTCTCTGACATCTGTATATTTTTCTTTGAGCATGAAGGTAAGTGAAAATACTGATAAGTGAATAAATATTTTAGGAAATCGAATATTTATAAAATTAAGAAACTCAAAAGTTGATATCTCATCATTTTCGCAACAATCATTTAAAGACTAGCGTTAATTATGCTGAACAAGAATGATTATTTTCAAATAAGTAAATTTATAAAGTGAAGAACACATATAAAACTGATGTCGAAGCTGTAGATGCCTTAGCCAAGGCGTATCAAGTATTAAAAAAAGAAATAGGAAAAGTAATAGTAGGTCAAGAAGACGTAGTTAAGTCTGTCATTATCTCATTATTCAGTAATGGACATAGTCTATTGGTTGGAGTTCCTGGACTTGCAAAGACACTATTAGTAAGTACTATTTCAAAAGTATTAGATTTAGATTTCAAAAGAATTCAATTTACGCCAGATTTAATGCCTTCGGACATTACAGGTTCTGAAATTTTAGATGAAAATCGTCATTTCAAATTTAATCACGGTCCATTATTTGGAAATATTGTTTTAGCGGATGAGATCAATAGAACACCTCCTAAAACACAAGCGGCACTGTTAGAAGCCATGCAAGAACGGTCTGTAACTGTAGGTGGAGTAAGGCACGTATTGCCTAGTCCATTTTTTGTATTGGCTACTCAAAACCCTATAGAACAAGAAGGAACCTATCCTTTACCAGAAGCGCAATTGGATCGTTTTATGTTCAACATATTTTTAGATTACCCAACCTATGAAGAAGAGATCAATGTAGTAAAAAATACTACTTCCACGAAGGTGAGTGATTTGAAACAAGTTTTGACAGGAGAGCAAATACTATTCTTTCAAGATTTAATAAGAAAAATTCCTATCGCTGATAATGTATTAGAGTATTGTGTAAGTTTAGCGACAAAGACCCGTCCAAATACAAAAATGGCGACAGACGAAGTAAATAAATATATTTCTTGGGGAGCAGGACCAAGAGCATCACAATATTTAGTTTTAGGAGCAAAATGTCATGCCGCAATAAGTGGTAAATACTCACCCGACATTGATGATGTACAAGCTATTGCTAAAAATGTATTGAGACATAGAATTGTAAGGAATTATAAGGCGGAGGCTGAGGGGATTACGGAAGAGACTATTATTGAGGGGTTGTTTTAGGGCGCTTTTAACAAAAAATAAAAATAAAAAGGCAAATCTTGGAATCAAGATTTGCCTTTTTTGTTTACATGAAAAAATCCTTTGACCTATAAATCAAACCACCTCCATCAAAGTCCGAAACGCCACAAATTTTCCATCATATTTCTCTTGATGCTCCTGTTGTAAACGTGGCGCATGTTTTACATTGTACTCATGCAGTGTTTTCATATCCTTGCAAAAATATTGAATGGAATAAGTGACACCATCCTCTTCATCAATCAACAATTTACACAATTTATTTTCTGTAAAATATCCTGTAGCGAGAACATCAGGAATATGCACATTTTTCATCCATTGTAACCATTCATCATGAGTATCGGTCTCAATTTTCACAGTAACGTTATATAGAATCATGGTTAATTTTTTTTGTACAAAAAAAAAAGCTTGGGAATAAATTCCCAAGCTAGCTGCTTTCAGTGGTGCCTCCAGGAATTGAACCAGGGACACATGGATTTTCAGTCCATTGCTCTACCAACTGAGCTAAGGCACCGTGCATTTAATTTTTAAAAGCGATGCAAATTTATATCCTTTTTTTGTAGTACACAAGTATTTTATTATATATTTTATAAATAATTTAAAAAATATACCTAGTAAACGAATTTGCAAGGGCAATCAACCAATTTAATTTCAATAATTTCGTTATTATTGCAGTCACAACTTACAACTATGTTTTCAAGACTAATCATATTACTATTTGCCGTTATTACAGCCATCTTTGGATACCTTACCTATAGTGTCGATGAAAATTATTCGATATGGATTGTTGTTTTTTTACTTTTAACAACGGCCTCTTATATTTTTAGCAATCAAATTCAATGGTGGAGAAATAGCAATAAACCCCAAGAGATAGATGATAAGATGCGCCAAATTTTATTTCATAATTATAATTTTTATGCCAATCTATCATTAGAAAACAAAAAAATATTTAGAGAACGTATGCATGCCTATATGGTAGGGAATAATTTCATGGCACAAGGAGGGATGAAAGATGTATTGACTGATATTAAAGGGATAATTGCTGCTGCAGCTACTCGATTGACATTTGGCAATAAAGAACAGTTGATTACAAAATATGAAAATATCATTGTTTATCCAAAAGGATTTCCGTCCCCACAGTTTCCTAATACTTTTCACAGTTCTGAAATTTTCGAAGAAGATGGTGTAATCATGTTTTCGATAGAACATTTGATGAAAAATTTTCAGAAACCAGATTCCTATTTTGATGTAGCACTTTATGAATATGCTAAAATATTCATGCAATTAAATTCCCATATTTCATTTCCAGAATACACAGATGAATTTTGGGAAACCAATGAAAAAATAACCCGTTTTACAAAGGACTATATTCAAAAGCACATCAACCTAGATATTGAGAACATAAATTTAGATGCCATAATGATTGTCGGATTTTTTACACATCCACAAAATTTCAAAAAAGAACTTCCGTCCATTTATGAACGATACATGAATTATTTCAACCTTGATTTAGTTGAAAAAGCGGATCCGATTATTAGGAATGTGTAACATCTATCTGAATATTTTCTTCAAATTTGCTTCAAGACTATTCGTTGGACTACTAGCTCTCATTCCAGTAGCAATTATTTTTCCATCAGGATCTAAAAGTATTTGATACGGAACACTGTGTACATTATACATTTTTCCAACACGATTACTCCACCCTTTTAGATCACTAACATGATACCAATCCAATTGATCTTTTTTGATTGCTTGTAGCCATCGGCCTTTATTTTTATCCAAAGAGATACTCAAAATTTCAAAGCCTTGATCTTTATATTCATTATAAACTTTTACTACATTTGGATTCTCCTTTCGGCAAGGACCACACCAACTAGCCCAAAAATCGAGCAAGACATATTTTCCACGCAAATCTTTAAGATTCAAATCAGTTCCATCTGGTGTTTTCATTGTAAAATCAGGAGCTATTCCTCCAATAACCAAATTTTTCATTCTTGAATATCTTGTAATCAGATTAACTGTATTTTGAGAACCATCATTATTGTATAAATCAATAAACTGCTTTGCGTATTTTGCATAAGAAGCATGATTTTTTTGCCCTAAAGCTCCAATAACTCCACCCAATCCCATCTTAAATGCCATCGTATTTTTAGGGATGCGATTTAATACTTTATCAACAAATTCTTCCAGTTTTTCTTTCGGAAGCCCCCTAGTCTTGCTCAACATTGTAGTATATTTCAAAATTGCATCATAAACTGTAGGCGTTCTATTAAAATCATCTTGAGAAAAATCAACCAATTTAAAATATTCATTTCCAAAATAATCTATTTCTTGTTCATATTGCCCTCTATTGTTGTGAAAACTGAGATAAGTGTAAAGTGTATTTATATTTCCAAGAAACTTATTTTTTTTCTTCGTGTCCTCTAAAAGTGCCAATTTTTCTTGATCAATCTCTGCTAATTTTTTCGCAGCACCTGAAATATCTTGTCCAGCACGAAGCAATTTTACCAAATTACCTCTTTCTGTAATACTTTTTTGCTTCAATGCCGTTGCAGCATTCATCATTTTTTTATAAGTATTATTGATTTCACTTTTAAATGTAATTTGTCTGATTTTCTTGATATTCCCATTGATTTCAACATGCTTTTCAGAACCCAAAATTATAGATTTGATATTTTGATTATCAGTTCCAATATAATAAAATGTTGGTTTAGATTTTGGAACTGTAAATTCAAATGTCTGATTTTTATGTCCAATTTTCTTTATCAATTCAAACCCTAAACCATCAAATTGAAACAAAGATAATGAATCATTGGTACTAGCAAATTCCAATTGACAAATCACCTTTACGTCTTTTTTAGGTGTTGACATGGACATTGCTAAGAATCCGATAATAAGTATTACTGATATTTTGATAATATATTTCATGAAAATTATTTTACTATGAAAATTTAAAATTTAGAGTCATCCACCGCATCTAGCCAATCCTCTACTTCATGGATAACGTTTGGAATACAGCTTTTGTTAAACGGAGAAATAAGCCCTGCTATTTCAACCAAGTCCAAAAAAGATTCACTCCCCCCTTTTTTACATAGTTTTACATAATCAGACCAAGCCGATTTATGATCTTCTTGATCTCGTTTCCAAAATTGTAAAGCACAAATTTCTGCCAATACATAATCTATATAATAAAATGGAGACGCAAAAATGTGGCTTTGTCTTTGCCAGAATGTCCCTTGATCCAAAAATGAATTTCCATCATAATTCCTATGTGGTAAATATTCGGATTCTATTTTTTTCCAAGCTGCATTTCTTTCCGAAGGCGTAGCATTAGGATTTTCATACACAAAATGTTGAAATTCATCTACAGCTACACCATAAGGCATAAATGTAATCGTTCCTGCAAGATGGGCAAATTTATATTTATTCGTTTCTGATTTAAAAAACAATTCCATCCAAGGCCATGCAAAAAACTCCATACTCATAGAGTGAATTTCACAGGCCTCATAAGTAGGCCAATTGTATTCTTCCACGGGCATATCCCTACTAGAATACACTTGAAATGCATGTCCAGCTTCGTGCGTCAAAACATCAATATCTCCACTAGTCCCATTAAAATTTGAAAAAATATACGGTGCCTTGTATTCTGCAATAAACGTGCAATATCCTCCCGTAGATTTTCCATCTTTATTGACCAAATCCATTAAATTGGAATCTTGCATAAATTGAAAAAACTCATTGGTTTCAGTAGAGAGTTCTTGGTACATTTTTTCAGCATTCTTAATAATCCACTCAGGATTACCTTGTGGTTTAGCATTTCCAGTTTTAAATTTTACCGCTTCATCGTAATAAGCTAATTTGTCCAAAGCCAATCTTTCTTTCTGTTTGTTGAAAAGTTTAGTTGCCAACGGTACAATATATTTTTTTACTTGCGCTCTAAATTCTTTTATTTTCGAGGCATCATAATCAGATCGTAGCATTCTATCATATCCCAATTGAATGAAATTTTCATAACCTAATTCTATAGCAATTTTATGACGCACCTTGACCAATTTATCAAAAATACCTTCAATCTTTTTTGCATTATTTTCATAAAACTTCCACTTTGCTTCTGTAGCTCCTTTTCTTAAAGTTCTATCATCTGATGTTTCTAAAGCATAAATACTGGAAAGATTATATATTTCTCCATCAAAAGATATTTTTGCCGCAGCTTTTATTTTCATGTATTCGCTACGCAATTTATTTTCTTCCTGCAACAATGGAATAATAGCTTCATTAATTGTTTTTGTACTTAAATCTGCAATGACAAAAAACTGTTTCCCCCATTTCTTCAATAATTCAGATTTGAATTTTGATTTCAATACACTTCTATAAAATTTATTAGTAAGCGTTTCGATTTCAGGAAGATTTTGATCAAAGAAGTTTTGTTCTTTTTCATAAAATTCATCTTTTGTATTTATCGTATGTCGAATATGACAAATGTTATATGCGCTACTAATGGCAGATTTTAGAATATTGATTTTCTGAAAATAATTATCTTGCTCCTTGTATGAGTCTGAATTGTCAAATTTTTCAATCAACATTTCCATTTCTTTTCTAATCTCGAGAATAGAAGGGCGTTCATATTTGTAATCGTGAAATTTAGTCATTTATATATTTTTTATTTTTGGTTCTTTGAAAAATCTCACTTTCAGGTATTTATCAAAGAATTTATTATTTTTAAATATGAATGTATGAATTAGGGACAATATTTATACCATTTTATCACAACAAAGTTCAAAAAAAATATTTGATTTTGTATAAAAGTAGCCATACTACTAAAAGATTAATGTTTTTTCTTAATTTTGTGCGAATTAATTTTTGAGCAATGGATTTAAGATCCGAAATAAGTATGGAAAAGTTGCCTGAACATATTGCTATCATTATGGATGGCAATGGGAGATGGGCAAAAAGTAAAGGAAAGGCTCGTGTCATTGGACATCGAGAAGGGGTGAAATCTGTACGTGAGGTTACGGAGGTTGCAGCTCGTTTAGGAATTAAATACATGACACTATATGCCTTTTCGACAGAAAATTGGAATAGACCAAAATTTGAAGTCAATGCATTAATGAATTTATTGGTTGAAACCCTTAGAAAAGAAGTTCCAACCCTTAATAAAAATGGAATCCGTTTAGAATCCATTGGAGATATTTCAGCCTTACCTAAAAAAAGTCAAAATGCGCTTGAACAAGCCAAAGAAAAGACTAAAGGTAATACTAAAATGAGTTTGATAATCGCTTTAAATTATAGTGGTAGAGATGAAATGGTTCGTACCGTTCAGAAAATAGCCGCAAAAGCGAAAGATGGAGTTGTCAAAGTAGATGAAATAAATGCAAATTTTATTTCAAATGAATTGGATACAAAGAACTTTCCAGATCCTGAACTGTTGATTAGAACCAGTGGAGAAACACGTATTAGTAATTTTTTACTATGGCAAATTGCATATTCTGAGTTTTACTTTACTCCAGTTTATTGGCCAGCTTTTCGTGAAAATGAGTTTTATGAGGCCATTATAGACTTTCAACAACGAGAAAGACGTTTTGGTAAAATCAGTGAACAATTGTAAACTATTTTTTCCTTTACAACCTTTAGAAAAATAATGTACTCTTTTATAGAGTCTAGATATTAATATTGAAAATAAAATTTATAAATGAAGCATATATTTAATTTACTATTCATAGCCGCTATTGTTTTTTTGATTACACCAAAAACTGTAATGGCGCAAGATGTTCCAGCAACGATTAGTTATGATGAACAAAAATCCTTTGAAATTGGTGGTATTACAGTCATTGGTGCAAATCACAGTGATGAAAAAGCAATCATTTCTATTTCAGGGTTAAAAGTTGGAGATGATATCAAAGTTCCTGGTCCAAAAATTGTTAGAGCAATCAAAGCTTTGTGGAAATTGAGACTATTTGAAGATGTAACCATTCAAAAAGAAAAAACCGCTGGAAATCTTATTTTCTTAAATATCGTTATTCAAGAAAGAGCACAATTGTCTAGATATTCATACAAAGGAGTTAAGAAATCTCGTCATGATGATTTGAATGATGCCTTAGAAACAATTTTATTAAGAGGAACAATTGTCACTGAAAA
Source organism: uncultured Saprospiraceae bacterium (assembly GCA_947311465.1). Lineage (GTDB taxonomy): Bacteria > Bacteroidota > Bacteroidia > Chitinophagales > Saprospiraceae > CAMZLN01. The sequence continues at coordinate 7,996 of CAMZLN010000210.1, read as the reverse complement.
CGTAAAAAGCAACGCCATTCGAAAAATAAAATCTTTTTATGATGAAAAAGGATTTCCAGATGCTGTTGTGCAAGTAAAAGAAGTTCCAGAAAAAAAATTAAAAAATAAAGTTCAACTGATTTTTGATGTAGATCGAAAAAGTCGATTAAAAATTCAGGATATTACTTTTGTAGGAAACAATAATGTAAAAGCTAGAAAGCTGCGTAAAAAGATGGAAGATACGCACCGAAAACGTAAAATATTCTCTCCATCCAAATTTATTGAAAAAAATTACAAAGCAGATAAAGAAAGTATCATCGCATATTATAATACATTAGGTTTTAGAGATGCTCGTATCACCAATGATAGTATCTGGAGAGAAGAAGATGGTGATATGCAGATTAAACTTACAATTTCAGAAGGAAATAGATATTATTTTAACAAGATTGTCTTTAAAGGAAATTCAATTTATGATACACAGACTTTAGAAAAAATATTGGGTATCAAAAAAGGGGATGTTTATAATACGGAACTTTTGCAAACACGTTTAAGTTTTAGTCAAGATGGGCGTGATGTGAGTACACTTTATATGGATAATGGATATTTGTTTTTTCAAGTAAATCCAATTGAAGTCGCAGTTTCAAATGATTCAATAGATCTTGAATTGAGAATTACTGAAGGTCCACAAGCGACCATTGATAGAGTCGTTATTCGTGGAAATGATAGAACTCATGAACATGTGATTCGTCGAGAATTGAGAACTCGTCCAGGTCAAAAATTTAGTAGATCAGATATTATTCGATCTCAAAGAGAAATTATCAATTTAGGATATTTTAATCCTGAAGCACTTGGTATCAATACTCCTGTAAATGCTCAACGTGGTACCGTAGATATTGAATATGATGTAGAAGAAAAACCTTCTGACCAATTAGAGCTTTCTGCTGGTTGGGGAGGAAAAGGACGAGGAGTAATTGGAACTCTTGGGGTTTCCTTCAATAACTTCTCAATTAAGAATATTCTTAAAAAAGAAAGTTGGAACCCACTTCCACAAGGGGATGGTCAACGATTGTCGCTTAGAGCTCAAACCAATGGTAAGTTTTATCAATCCTACAATGCTTCCTTTACAGAGCCATGGTTGGGTGGAAAAAAACCAACATCTTTTACTGTTGGTGGATATTATACCGCATTGACGAATGGGGCAGAACCTGGAACATCTTCTTTTAATAAGTTAAGTATTGGAAATTTTTCTATTGGATTAGGAACTCGTTTGAAATTTCCTGATGATAACTTTATTTCAAGTACAACTTTGAATATTCAAAAGTTAACATTGAATAATTGGAATCGAACAGATTTTAAGCACAAAGGTGAACGTGTAGTAAATGGAGATTTTTATAATTTCAGTATTAATGAAACAATAGCAAGATCATCAGTAAATGATCCTATTTTTCCACGTGGAGGTTCAAAAATTTCTTTGTCCATGCAATTTACCCCACCCTATTCATTGCTAAGAAAAGCAGGAAGAAATTATGACGAAGAAAGCGCTCAGGAAAAATTCAAGTGGTTGGAGTATCACAAGTGGAGAATGAATGCTGAATGGTACACTACTTTAGTCGGTGACCTTGTATTGAAAGCAAGTGCAAAGATTGGTATGCTAGGTTATTACAATAAAGAAATAGGAACATCTCCTTTCGAGCGTTTTCAGCTAGGTGGTGATGGATTATCAAATCAACAATCGGGTTTATTGGGGTATGATTTGATTTCTTTAAGAGGATATGAATTAGCTGATTTACCAGTAAGTAATAATGGTGGTGGAGCTGTTTTTGATAAATTTTCTGTAGAATTAAGGTATCCTTTTACTACGAACCCTAATTCGACAATTTATATGTTGGCGTTTGCGGATGGAGGGAATTCTTGGTCAAGTTTCAAAGATTTCAACCCTTTTGATATTCGTCGTTCTTATGGATTGGGGCTAAGAGTTTTCTTGCCAATGTTTGGAACACTTGGATTTGATTATGGAATTGGATTTGATAAAAACAATGTTAACCCTTCAGACAAATTCTTTGATAAATATGGAAAATTAAGTATTGTATTAGGATTTGAACCAGAATAGATATTTTCAATGTCTGACAATTATAGTTATAGACAAGATGCAATTAGAAATGTAATCATTTTCAGTGCAATTCTTCTTATTGGAAAAATAATGTTTATCCAGCTATTTGATCAAAGTATCAAAGCTAGGGCAAATTCTATTGCAATTGATAAAAGTATTATTTATCCTTCGCGAGGTCTCGTTTATGATAGAAATGATAAAATACTCAATTATAATAGTCCAATTTACGATTTAATGGTGACCTACAACCAACTTGATCCAGAAATGGATACAACTATGGTTTGTGAAATATTGGATATCACAAAGGAAGATTTTTTAAAGCGTATCAATAAAAATTTTAAGAATCATAGATATTCTAAGGCACTCCCATTTATTTTTATGTCTAAGCTTTCTCCAGAAAAGTATGCAAGACTTCAAGAAAATTTATTTGAATTACCAGGGTTTTCTATTGTGTTGCGTAATATACGTGGATATCCAGATACAATTGCAGCTCATGTTTTAGGATATATTTCAGAAGTAAATGCCAAGCAAATCAAAAAAGAACCTGACTATTATAATTTGGGAGATTATATTGGGTCCACAGGTCTTGAATCTTATTACGAACGAAGTTTAAGAGGTCAAAAAGGGAAAAAATACATGCTTAAAGATAATTTAGGTCGTGTAGTTAGCCCATATCAAGAAGGAGATTTAGATTCTGTTGCAATTTCTGGTAATGATATAAATGTTGGAATTGATAAAGATTTACAACGATTAGGGGAATCTCTGATGCAAAATAAAATTGGTGGAATTGTAGCACTTGATCCTAGTAGTGGTGAAGTTTTAGCAATGATTAGTGCTCCGACTTATGATCCCAACATTCTTGCGATTCATAGAGGTAGAGGAAAAGCTTATCAAGCTATGAGTACAGATCCTACAAAGCCACTTTTCAATAGAGCAATTGGAGCTCAATATCCACCAGGATCATTACTCAAACCCATTGTAGCGTTAATTGGATTGCAAGAAGAAGTTTGGAGTGTAAATCGTGGAGTAACCTGTAATGGTGGATATCAAAATTTCAATATCTTTATGGGGTGTCATCATCACGCCCATATTTCCAATGTTTCTCAAGCAATTCAGCATTCATGTAATTCTTATTTTTTTACATTATTTCGTGCAATTATTGATAAAGATGGGTATTACAATTCTAGTGAAGGTTTAAATGTTTTTAATAAATATTTGTATCAAATGGGCTTTGGTCAGAAGTTAGGAATTGATTTTATTGGTGAAAAAGCTGGAAATGTTCCTACCGTTGCCTATTTTGATAAATTATATAACAAAAAATGGCGTTCACCAACAATTATTTCTTTAGGAATTGGGCAGGGTGAATTAGAATTAACCACTTTGCAAATGGCAAATTTGGCAGCCATGATTGGAAATAAAGGCTATTTTTATACTCCGCATCTTATTAAAAAATATAAAAATTCAGATAGACAAATTGATGCTAAATATCGATTAAAAAGAGAAGTGGATATAGATCCCGAGCTCTTTATTCCTATTATTGATGGAATGGAAAAGGTGATTAGTTCAGGAACCGGGCAACGAGCAAAAGTCAACGGTATCAAAATTTGTGGTAAAACTGGTACAGCACAAAATACGAATAGAAATGGTAAGGATCACTCTATTTTTTTTGCTTTTGCTCCTAAAGAAAATCCTAAAATTGCAATAGCAGTCTATATTGAAAATGCTGGATTTGGTGGAACTTATGCTGCCCCAATTGCGGGTTTGATGATTGAAAAATATTTGAAAGGAGAAATTTCTGAATTAAAGATCCCTTTGAAAGAGAAACTTGAAAAGACGGTTCTTATTGATCCATCTGTTTATGACAAAGAGGAAAAACCAAAATAATTATGATAATTTCTGCAATACTTGCTGTTTCTAAAAATGGAGTGATTGGAATTGACAACCAATTGCCTTGGAGGCTTTCTGATGACTTAAAGTTTTTTAAAAAAACAACTTTAAATTCTTACATAATTATGGGAAGAAAAAGTTATGAATCTATTGGAAGACCTTTACCAAAACGTACCAATATAATCATTTCGAGAAATTTAGACTATAAAGCAGATGGATGCATCGTTGTTCATTCCATTCAAGAAGCAATTAACTTAGCACAACAAAATAATCAAAAAGAAATTTTTATTATCGGGGGAGCTACAATTTATGAGCAAAGTATCGATTGGATAGATCGCTTTTATATTTCTAATGTGGATTGTGAAATCCAAAATGGAACCGCTTTCTTTTCAATGAGTTTACTTGAAAATTGGAAGAAAATGTCTTCTGAAAAATATACTAAAAATGTGAAAAATGATTTCGATTTTGAAGTAAATATTTATGAACGATAAGTTTTTATATTTTAGGTGAGTCATTGTATTCGTAGCAAGAAAAGTATAATTTGCCACGAATACACGAATCCTTTTACCATTTTGTATTTTCTGCCACTTCTTTTACCGCATCTGCTACTCTCCATGCCACTCTTTCATTTAATGATGTTGGAATAACTTCATCTCTAGTAGGATTTCGAATAAATGTTGCAATAGCTTTTGCTGCTGCAATTTTCATTTCTAATGTGATTCTTTTTGCTTTTGCATCCAATGCACCACGAAAAATTCCTGGAAAAGCCAAAACATTATTAATTTGATTTGGCAAATCGCTCCTCCCAGTCCCTACAATTGCAGCACCTCCAGCATATGCTAATTCGGGCATAATTTCAGGAGTAGGATTCGCTAAAGCAAAAATAATAGAACCTTTTGCCATTGTTTTGACATCATCAGCTGATAGGACATTTCCCATACTCACACCTATAAAGGCATCTGCACCAATAATCGCATCTTGTAAAGATCCTTTTTTATTTTTATGATTTGTAATTTCTAAAATTTCCTTTTTTGCATCATTCAAGTTGTCTCGATCACTATGAATAATCCCTTTACTATCACACATTATGATATCGTAAGTATCTGCTCTTTGTTTAGGATCTAGGTCGTTCATTGTTTTTAACAATTTTGCAATTGCAATTCCTGCCGCCCCAGCGCCGTTGATAACCACAGATATTTTTCCAATTTGTTTTCCTAAAACCTTGCAAGAATTTATAAGGGCTGCCAAAACGACAATTGCAGTTCCATGCTGATCATCATGAAAAACAGGAATTCCTAAATTTTGTAAACGTCTTTCAATTTCAAAACTTCTTGGAGCAGAAATATCTTCTAAATTTATACCTCCAAAAACAGGTGCAATTGCCTTGATCGTATTTACAATTTCATCAGTATCTTGCGTATCCAAACAAATGGGAAAAGCGTCTACATTTGCGAATCTTTTAAATAACATCGCTTTACCTTCCATTACAGGAATCGAAGCTTTCGCTCCAATATTTCCCAATCCTAATACCGCAGAGCCATCACTTACAATTGCTATGGTATTTCCTTTGATTGTATAATCCCAAACCTTTTCTTCATTATCGGCTATTGCTAAACAAGGAGCCGCAACTCCAGGCGAATACACCAATGACAAATCATAAGATGTACGCACGTGCATTTTGTTTTGGATATTAATTTTCCCTTGTAACCTTTCGTGTAAAAACAGTGATTCTTTATCGAAGTCTTCCATATTTCTAATTTTGTGGCAAGGTAGGGAATAATATGAATAAACATTTTATATTTTGAATTTAGTTTAAATCACTAGAAATTTAGAATGATACCTAGAGAATTATGAGGTGTTTTGCTTGAGTCAAATCCAATAATTGGAGGACTAAGCTTTAAAGAAAATTTATATCTAATTTTTTCTTGTTTATCGCTGAGCCTTACTTCTCCGTGAATGATATCAAAAATATAAGTACTTATGATTACTCCAATTGTTCCATAAAATATATTCTGTAAAACTTGTTGGTCATTATTCTTATTCAAATTTTTAATTTCAATATTAGGATATTGATCTTTTACATACCAATAAATTGCTCCCAATGTAAGATAAGAAGTACCACGTATTCCAGCTAACCAATTTCCAGACTTATTTTCTTGAGCCTTATAATGGATAAACCCGGGCACAACAAGAGCGTACATCATGTCCCTCATTCGAATGTTTTGTGATAAAAGCTTAAATTCAGAATAACTCATATCATGCATTATTTTAGGCATGTCATAATTGTCATTTTTATTTTTTTTATAAATGTCAATATCTTGAGCATCTATACAAGATAAAAAACTTAGCAGCAATAACAGAAGTAGATTTTTTTTCATGACTAATTTTTATTTATAATTACCTTATTTTACTTTAGTGAAAGAGGTGCTTTTGTATCATTTTTTTGAGAAAAAAAGGAGAATATTACGGAAAGAAACATTTTAATTTTTAAGTTTTTGTTCAGATATTATGTACGTTATAATAAGACCGCATGTTTTAATTATACCCCATAATAGTGGTTACAAAGAAGTAAATTATGATTGATCCTTGGTCCTTCGGTTGTTGTCCTGACCAATAGGCAATAACGAAAAGAGACGGTTTTATAAATACTTTCTATAGGGAACTAAAAATCTTTTTAAAATGTTTATATCGATAGGCAAGAAGAAATTGTGTAGAAATAAATGTTCAGAATTTAAGTTTTTTATTTTTTCACAGTTGTAAGTGAAAAATATTTACCTTTATGGTATTAATGGAAGAAAAATATAACAAAAACTATTACGATCGGATATTTATGGAAGAGTTTCTGCCACATGCAGATGCCCTAAACACTTTTGCCTATCATCTTACTTATAATGAAACTACCGCAGCAGATTTAGTTCAAGAAACTTATCTGAAAGCTTATCGTTTTATAGCTCAATATCACATAGGTACCAATTCTAAGGCATGGCTTTTTAAAATCATGAAAAATGGTTTTATTAATGATTATCGAAAAAAATCAAAAAGCCCTAAGCAAGTTGATTATGAAGATTTTGTAAATTACCAAGATGGTGATGACACTTCTCATCTGCAGGGCTACATGGATTTGCGAGAAGAGATGTTTCAAAATATGATTGGTGATGAAGTAACTATTGCAATAAATTCACTGCCTTTTGATTTTAGAACCGTAATATTGCTTTGTGATATTGAAGGATTTAAGTATGATGAAATTGCTAAAATAATTGGAATCCCTATCGGAACGGTTCGTTCTCGATTGCATAGGGCTAGACAATTATTAAAAGAGAAATTGATTGTTTACGCCAAGCAACACGGCTACAATATAGATTAAAAGAGAAAATAATTTATTTTTTGTTTTCTGATTTTACAGACTATGTCTTCTATTTTTTAGAAGATTTTAAAATTTTTAAAAATGATGGGTAAGCATTTAGATGTCCAGCAGTATAAGCAACAGATTGTTGATTTTTTTGACAATAATTTAACTGAAAAAGCTAAAGCTGATTTATTACAAGATGTATCAGAAAATTCTTTTTTATCTGGTATTTTCGAAAATGAAAAAAATGTGCGCTCCTTTATCAAATCTCAAGTCAAAAGACCAAAAATTTCTCCCGCTTTTCTAAAATCAATTACAGACAAAATTAAAATTGACAATCCACACGGAATTTACTAAATCCAACAAATCTAGGAATTGTGTAGAAGTAAAGGTTTAGAATTACAGGAATGATTTCACTATCATTCTTGTTTCTTTCTATTTTTTATTCCACAAATTCCAATGAAGCAGAATTCACACAATGCCTAGTATTCTTATCTGTAAAACCTTCTCCTTTGAAAACGTGTCCTAAGTGTCCTCCACAATTTCCACAAACAATTTCTATTCGATATCCATCAGCATCTGGAATTTCTTTAACTGCACCTTCTTCATACATATCATCAAAACTTGGCCAACCCGTTTTAGAATTAAATTTTGAATCTGATTTGAATAATGGC
>CAMZLN010000209.1 GCA_947311465.1 uncultured Saprospiraceae bacterium | reverse complement strand
CTAAAAGATATTGATAATTTATTTTTCTTCCAGATCGAAAATCGGGTAGCACGAATTTAAAAGTCGGAAATTTATCATTGTGTGTCAATACAATTTCATTAATATTTAAATCCGAAGGTGAAATAGTTACCAATTCATCGTCCTTCGTATTGTACTTGGAAAAGGAAGAAAATATTATTGGAATTTCCTGTTGTTCTAAGACTTTTTGGTATTTATTCTTTGGTGAAAATGCAATAATGCCTTTTATCCCACCAAAATACATTTGGTTATTGGTTTTATAAAATGATATTCTATTGAATTCATTGGAAGGAAGTCCATCTTCTCGATAAAAATTAGTTGTTTTTCCATTTTTAAAATCAAATCGGCATAGCCCATTATCTGTACTCAACCATAAACACGTATCGCCTTCTGGTAAAATTCCGTTGATAAAATTATTGGGTAAGCCGTTGTCAGAATTGTATGTTTTCGGACTTTTATTAGATTCCATGGATGCCAATCCGTCTGCTGTAGCTATCCAAATTCGATCTTTCCCTTCGTGAATTGCCAATATTCTATTATGGGGAAGCCTATCTTCCATATTGGCAAAGGATTCTATTTTTTTAGTACTTTTGTCAAATTTATATACTCCATTGGCTAATGTGCCAATGAATATTTCATTGGATGTATTGCCTTGATGTAAATAAGTGATTTGAATATTTTTTTCAAAACCATCTAGAATAATGGTATCTAATTTTTCAGTAGAATGATTATAAACTAAAAGTTGATTCTGATGTCCAAACCATATTTTCTTATCACTACCCGTAATAACTACTCCTTCTTTTATAGTATTATCATGAAAAATAGTATCAACAACTTGCTGTTTCCAATCTATAGCCAATCCATTTCCTGTCCATAATTTATCATGGGAATAGTCCAAACCAAAAGGTCGATTAAAGAAATTTCCACGATTGAAAAGTGGTGTAACAATTCCAGATGGTATATTTAACCTATGAATGGAATTGTAATAGCTAAAAAACACATTTCCTTCATCATCTCCTGTAATTCCTCGAATACTACAAATTCCTGCCGTGCAGTATTGGTTTTTTTCATTGAGATAGGTTGTGAATAACCGATTTGATTTTACAATTTTTATTAAACCAAAATTTGTTGCCAACCAAACAACGCCTTGTTTATCTATGAATATTTTTCGATAATTAATGGAATAATTTTCTTTTTTAGGAATGTTTTTATCTACATTCACTAGAGTCTTGGTCTCTGAATTAAAAAACCAACATTGTCCCATTCCAGAAATCCAAATATTTTTTGACGCATCAATTTGAAAATCAGAAAACATGCTTCTATTGACCAAATCATCAGAAAAGTTAGTTTTTGTGAATCGAGTTTGATTTTTTGCTTTATAAAATAATCCTTTTTTATTAAAAAGCACCCAAATTCCATTTTCATTATCTTTTCGAATAATAGGATTCAGATTTGATTTATTTTTAAATTCTGATGGTAATTTATATTTTTCTAAAATCATTCCCGCAGGATTCTTTTTTCTTACACTACCGTTTTTGTATGAATAAATATAAGCCCCAAGCTGAAAATTGGATTGATGAATTTGTTTTCCAGAAGAGACCATTAAATCTTCTAATTGGCGGTCTTTATTACATCTTTGGATACATGCAAGATTAGATGTTTGAGCAAATGAATTGGTCCAAGTTTCTTTATTATTGGAATAATATATTACTGGGAGAAAATCTTTTTTGAATAAAACACTTGCCGTATCTACAGTGATGGATTGATAAGATTTAGTCAAAGGATCAAACAATATAACTTGATTGGGACTGGAAAGCACAAAGCTACCATCATCTTTTTTTGAAATTTCAGAAATATATTCTGCTGGAATATAATGAGTAGAATCATTTTTGCTGAAATTAATAAATTCTTTCCCATCAAATTGATTCAAACCGTTGATGGTAGCAATCCAAATCAAACCTAAGCTATCTTGCTCAATGTCAAAAACATTCCTATGTGATATGCCATCTTCAAAACTGAACATTTGAATATCTAGTTGATTGGTTTGTCCAAACAAAGAAATCAAACTAGTAGAAAACATCAATAAAATTAAGAGAATTCGTCTCATGCCTTACAATATACTATTTTTTGGATATTTTTTATGAGAAGGGAAGAGAATTTTAAAAATAGAATAGAAAACCGATAATTATATGGTATTTTCTAGAATCATATATTTCACAGAATTACTGAATAGATTTTTTTTATAAAAAACTTTTAATTTATAAAAAAATAACTTACCTTTGCGGTTCAATTTTATAAAATTAATAATGTTACATATATTTAATTATGGCTAATCATAAATCATCTAAGAAAAGAGCTAGACAAGACGCAGTTAAAAGAGTAAGAAATAGATATTATAAAAAATCTACTAGATCTGCAATTCAAAAATTACGTGAAATGGAATCACAGCCTGACGCAGTGAAGTTTTTACCTAAGGTGGTAAGCATGATCGATAGATTGGCTAAAAGAAACTTATGGCACAAAAATAAAGCGAGTAACTTAAAATCTAAGTTGACTAAATTTGTTTCAGCTATGAAGTAATATTCATTCTTATTAGAATATAAAAAAGAGCAATTTCATTTGAAATTGCTCTTTTTTTGTTTCACCACTGTTTCTTAGACACAAATAATCATTAATTTAACTCACTACTCGCCCTCCTTTCAATGTATCTTGATATTTTTTCAATGCATTCCAATCGCCAGTAACTGCAACTTTTGCTTGACTCGGCCACGTTTCTGGATTTGCAATCTTGAAACGTCCACCGGCAGCATCTAATATTTTTGAAATCCTTTCAGCAGAAGCATTGGATAAGTCGGTTAAATCCCGAATTCGTCCATCTTTCAAAATATCCTCAATCTTAGGTCCGATCCCTTCAATTACCTTCAAGTCATCTGCCATTATCAACTTAAAGGTCTTACTTGTACTTCTAGATTTCCTAGATTTTAAAAGCTTTTTTGCTTGACCGACCCAATCATCTTTTTCAATTCGACCAGGAATATATTCAATCGCATCTGTTATTAAATCTATTGTATTATCATCCAATTGACTTATTTGTTCATAAGAAAAAATTCCAATCTCATTTAATTGTTCCTCCAGAAATGGACCAATTCCGTTTATTCCTTTTAAATTATCTTTCCTTTTTGTAGAAGATGTTGGTATTATTGAACGCAAATTTTGAATCTCATTTTGCTTTGGATTAATAAGCTTTGGTTTACGTCTGTTTGTTATTACTGATTCATCATCAATCGTTACATGATGTGGTCGACTACCCAAAGATGTTACTTCCTGATTCAAAATTTCTTTTTCTTTCTCAAGCTGATTGATTCTTTGTTCCATTTCTAGAAATCTTTGTTCAATACCACTATTAGTACTTAAACTAGAACTTGAATTAACTTGTATCGAATCTATATTTGGAATTACTTCTTCTTCTATAATTTCCTTCTCTTTTTGAGCTAATTCAAGTTCATTTCTCATTTCTAATAATTCTGCTTGAGTATTATTTAATTGAGCTTGAGTTTTAGCCTTTGATTCTTCAAGTTGTGCTACTAAGTTTTGATTTTCTAGAATATAGGAATTTGAAGTTTCTAATTCTGTTTTTGTACTTTCAAGTTCAGTATTCAAATTTGTAATCTGTGTTTTGTAATCTTGTTTTTCTTGCTCTAACTGATTGACTCTTTTCTTTAATTTGCGATTTCGAATCCCCCATGTTAAATAGGCGGTCCATAGTCCAAATAAAAATGTTGCTGCCAACATCAATAAAGCTTGCTGACTTTCCCATGTTGTTACACCTGCAAAGGGATTTTGTGAAAATTCTTTAATCAATTCAGTTACTCCTGTTAATCTCTCCATACTTGCTGTTTTGTGGGTTTTTTAATATTCTTTTATATTGATCTGCAAGGTGTTTCCTGTGTGTTCTTCATTATTATTGTAAATGACGTTTATTGGTCTTAACATTTCTACTTCCTCAACCATATAGGTTTTTACATCTTCTCCTAGTTGGATTCCTGTTTCAACATTCGTTGCATTCCCACTTATGATAACTTCAATCATACTTGTTTCTCCAGTATTTAGTGTATTGATATAATCAACTAGCTCTTGGGTAATGACCAAGTCACTACCTTCTACATGAAAGTCGTTTTGAGTAAATACTTCAATTGAATTTTTAACTTTTATTGGCTGCTCGACTATTTCAGTAACTGCTGGTGTTATGTCATTGCATTGATTTGAAATCTTACATACGTAGTACCATCTGAAAAAGCTTGAAAAGATCAAAAATGGCAAAAATCCAAAGAAAAAAGATCTCATAGTTTAGGTTTTGTTTTGAATCCGAAATATATATAATATATTTATCCTAAACAAAATAAATATATAATATTTTTCCACAATGCAAAATTTTTGAACAAAACACTATTTTAAATTGAAATATTATGTGTGTTTTATTGTTAATTCTCATTTAGTGTCCAATTATAGTCATAATACGTAATTTTGGCGTTTTTTGAAATTTCTACTTCAGTGAATTGATTTATAAATGATTGTATAGATTTTTCTTTCACTAGAAAATCGTTTTTAAACCATGAAAATATTTTTGAAATTTTTATTTGACCTATTGTTATCTTATTTTTTCGAATATCACTAAGAAATATTTTCGCTTGGTCTGTCAGCTGTGCATCTATCTTTTCGGCTGTATATGCTTCATTCCTTAATGGAGGACATGAATAGGATGCACAATTTATCGCAAAATGGACTCGGGGTTCTTTAAATTTTGGTCTAAGAATTCCATGCTCAATGTTATTTAAATCGTACTCTACTCCTTCAATTTTTATGAATTTAATATCCCAAACTGTATTTATAAATGGGATTCCGTTTTTTATATCTTTTATACTTTTAGTAGGATAATGATCTACAATCATTTTTACCGTAAAAGCATTATAGGCATTTATCCAATAAGCTAGGCGTTCTTCTCTGGACCAATGCTTTTTATTTGGATGATTGTTTCTTAGCAATGTCAAATATTTATTAAAAGGGATACTATCTGATATAAACCCCTGATAATCAACTAGTCCATCATCGAAAACATGTTTTTGTAGTAAACTATCCCAAATGATATGGTCAATCGGTTTTGAAGACGAGTTATAGTCTTTGACACTGCATGATGTTAGGAAAATTGAAATTATTACAAATATTACTAGTCGTTGAACCATATTTTCCCCCTTTTTTTATAATACAAATGTATTTAAATTTTGAATGTAATTCCAACAATAACTTGTCTTAACATGGACAGTTTGATGTATTGAAATCTAAACATTGTCAATAATTATTTGTTTACAGTTTGAAATAACTTACATTCGTAAAGATGATTCAATCAATGCTTATTAAAATTTTGCTCGCACCATTTTCATTATTATATGGAATTGGTGTTACAATTCATGGTTTTTTTTACAAAACTGGATTGCGCAAGGGCTTTAGTTTTGATATTCCTGTGATTACTGTTGGAAATTTGACTATTGGTGGAGCTGGAAAATCTCCGCATATCGAGTATCTGATTCGTTTACTTCACCCTTATATAGATGTCGCAACGTTGAGTAGAGGATATAAAAGAAAAACGAAGGGGTTTAGAGTTGTTGAATCTAATGATGATGCAACAGTCGTTGGAGATGAACCATTACAATTTAAACGTAAATTTCCCGATGTTGTCGTTGCGGTAGGTGAAAATAGAATTTTTGCAATCCCCGAAATAATACGGAGTGCACCCAATACGGATGTCGTTCTATTAGATGATGCTTATCAGAATCGAGCCGTTAATCCTTTGATAAATATTTTATTGACTGAATATAGTCGTCCTTATACTAAAGATTATTTATTACCTTCTGGAAGATTGAGAGAATGGAGCTCCGGAAGTCAAAGAGCTGATGTCGTTATTGTGTCAAAATGTCCTCCTGACTTGGATGTGACGGCAAAACGAAAAATTGAAAAATCATTGAATATTTTTCCAAGACAAAAAATCTTCTTTTCATATTACAATTATCTCCAACCCTATTTTTTGCTCAACCCTATAGAAAGAGTTGTAATGCAACAAAACATGCAAGTATTGTTGATTTGTGCAATTGCTAAAACGGATTACTTATTGGATCATTTGACGCAAGAAGTTGAAAGTGTTACGAGCTTAGAATTTGAAGATCATCGCTATTTTACCACTAGAGATTTGTTGAAATTAAAGGCTACTTTTGATGCAATGCCTACTGAAAATAAAATTATTATGACTACCGAAAAAGATGCTATGCGTTTAGAATTGCATCGAGATTTTCTAATTAAAAATAAAATGCCCATCTTTGTCCTTCCTGTTGAAGTAGAATTTCACTTTAATGAAGGTCCCATTTTTGATGAATGGATCAAAAAAGAATTATTGGAATTCAAAATTTAAATTTACACGTTTATAAATGCAGTTAATATCTTTTTTAGCTTTCAATCTAGTTAGGACATTAGTGAAAATATCTTTTGCGTTGTTTCATAAAAATGAAGTAATAAAGAATGAGAAATATTTTAAGCTAAATGGACACCCCACAATCTTAGTTTCAAATCATCCCAATACAATGGTTGATGTTTTTCATGTCGCTAAAAAGGTCGGTTCTATTTCTTTCTTAGCCAATGCGGGGCTTTTTAAAAATAAATATATTGGAAAAATATTGAGAATTCTTCATGGCGTTCCTGTGGAAAGGCCTCAAGATGTGCAGGGAAGAATGATTGATAATAAAAATGTTTTTAAAGAATGTGATGATTTTTTGGCAGATGGGGGTTGCCTTTACATCGCACCAGAAGGAAGTAGCTACGTAGAACGAAGATTGAGACGAATTAAATCAGGAACTGCCCGAATTGGTCTTAGTGCTGAAAATAATAATAATTTTTCTCTTGGGGTTCAGATTCTTCCAGTAGGAGTGACTTATAGTAATTATTATGGTTTTAGGAGTGACATATTTATAAATGTAGGTGATCCAATTTTAATTAAGGATTATCAAAATGCTTATCAAACGGATAATTTTAAAGCTTCTAAATTGCTGACTTCTGACTTGAGTAGGAAAATGAAAAACTTGATTCTTCATACAGAAAAGGAAGATGACGATGTTGATGAGATGGTCATTTCAATAGAGCAAATTCTAAATTATTCGCCTACAACTGTTGAGAATTTTCAAAAATCAAAAGATTTAATTGCAAAACTTATTACCGTAAAAAATACGGATGAAACTCTGTTTGAAACTTTAAAAAAACAAATTAAAGGCTTTTTTGAAGAATTGAACAGTCACAAATTGAATATTAAATTATTGGTGGATTCTAAAGTAAGTTTTGGAGAGATATTGAAAACTGTTTTATTGTTCCCTATTTTTCTTTGGGGATTTATAAATAATATTGTTCCTTTTTTGTTCCCAGCTATAATTTCTAAGAAAATTAAAATTTATCATGGATATATAGCAACGATAAAAATTGTTGTCGGAATATTTTCCTTCTTTGTTTTTTATCCTTTGCAAATCAATTGGATTCATAACTATTTTGATAATAGATGGATTACACTCCTTTATGCGCTGCTTTTAATTCCAACTGGGCTAATTGCTTGGGATTTTGCACAGAACTGGAGACACACATGGAGAAAAATATTGATATCAGTAGACAAAAACAAGAAATCTAGCGTTGTCCTATTAGACAGCAAGCGTAAAAGCTTAATCCAAACTATTAATTCCGTGAAATAAACCGACAATGATAATCCCCTTTATCTATTTCATATTTATCTTATCAACCATCATCCAACTCTTGTTTTGGTGGGGTGTTTTCGTGCAAATTGCTTTCTATAAAGAGTCTGTAACGGAAAATAAAGACGAAATTCCTGTCACAATTATTATATGTGCTAAAAACGAAGAAATAAATTTGAAAAAAAATTTAGACCGTATAATAAATCAAACCTACCGCTCCTTTGAAGTTTTGGTTGTAGATGACCATTCTACGGACAATACTTGGAATGTGCTAATGGACTTTATAAAAAAAAACCCGTATCTTCGCATTATTAAAAATAATAATATTAATTCTGTTGGTAAAAAATCAGCTTTAACAACAGGAATTTTATCGGCAAAATACGATACAGTACTATTAACTGACGCAGATTGCCAGCCCCAAAACGAATATTGGTTGAAAGAGATGAGTAATCGCCTTGCACGGAACACTGATATAGTATTGGGATATGGACCTTATCAAATGAGAGAAGGGTTTTTAAATAAATTTTTACGTTTTGAAGCAGTAATGACTGCAATACAATATTTTTCTTTTGCACTTGCAGGAATGCCTTACATGGGTGTAGGAAGAAATCTAATGTATAAAAAGAAATTATTCTTCGAAACAGATGGATTTACCAAACACAAACATATTGCATCGGGTGATGATGATTTATTTATCCAAGATGTAATTACTAAAAGTAATTTTAATATTGCTTTAAATGAGAAAACTTTTATGTATTCAGAGCCAAAATTAACTTGGAGAAGTTATTACCGGCAAAAACTGAGACATACAACAACAGGAACGAGTTATAAGCCATGGATACAATTTTTCCTTGGTCTATTTTCTCTGACTCATTTTTTACATTATCTAGGAGGGGCTGTGCTATTATTTTATGGCACGAAATTAGTTGTATTGTTGATTCTGGCAAGAATGATGTCAATATTGATAATTCACTGGTTTATTTTAAAAAAGTTGAATGAATCACTATTATTTAAATGGATTCCGATTCTAGACATCTGCTATATATTTTATTATATCGCAATTTTGCCTTCAATCGTAATTGGAAAAAATGACAGATGGACGTAAACGTAGCTACTACACCCAAGCCGAAACTAAAACTTTCGCCCAAAGCCAAAGCGGACTACAAATTTGTAGTTGCAGCTATGGAAGGAGATCAAAAAGCTTACACAATTTTAATGGAGAAATATTACAACTCCGTTAAACATTTGATGCTTAAAATGGTCAAAAACAATGAAGATGCTGAAGATCTAGTTTTAGAAGCCTTCGGAAAAGCATTTCACAAATTGCATAGTTATACACCTAATTATGCTTTCTCTACTTGGCTTTTTAAAATTGCCATTAACAATTGTATTGATCACATCCGAAAGAAAAGATTAAAGTTGCTTTCGATTGATGATACTATTGGACCAAATAATAATAGTGAATTTTCACATAATATTATTTCCAGCGTACTTAATCCTGAGCAAAAAGTTATTAGAGAACAAAGACTATCTCTAATGAGAAATGTGATTGGTAAATTGAATTATAAGTATCGTCTGATGATTGAATTGAGATTCTTTGAAGAGTTATCTTATGACGAAATCGCAAA
Organism: uncultured Saprospiraceae bacterium; assembly: GCA_947311465.1. Classification (GTDB taxonomy): domain Bacteria; phylum Bacteroidota; class Bacteroidia; order Chitinophagales; family Saprospiraceae; genus CAMZLN01. The sequence goes on along the minus strand of CAMZLN010000209.1, from coordinate 20,157 downwards.
AGAGTTGGATATTCCTTTAGGTACTGTAAAAGCGCAATTGTTTAGAGCAAAGCAGATTCTATTTGGTATCTTGCAACAGCCTGGAGCAGAAGATTATTTGGAGCCACAAGGACGAAGTCGTCAAAGTTCAAAGTAAGATTTTTAATATTTAGATATTTTAATCTTCAAAAAACGTTTCTCATTTATTATGGGAAACGTTTTTTTGTTTTTTATCCTTTTATCTTAAATACAATTCGTTTCTTTGCAAAAAAATCTATTCATGGAACGAATTTTACATTATTTTCCTGATTTATCAGAAAAGCAAATTGAACAATTTTCTCAATTGGGTGAACTCTACGCTGATTGGAATCAAAAAATTAATGTAATTTCTAGAAAAGATATTGATAATCTTTATATCCATCATGTGCTCCACTCTTTAGCTATTGCAAAATTTATGCATTTTATTCCAGATGCTGAAATAATGGATCTTGGGACAGGTGGGGGATTTCCAGGAATTCCTTTGGCTATTTTATTTCCAAAAACTAGGTTTACTTTGATTGATGGAACTCGAAAAAAAATTACCGTAGTAAAAGAAGTGGCGCAAGCGATTGGCTTAGAAAATGTAAAAGCCCTTCAAATGAGAGCAGAAGAACACAAACATAAATACGATTTTGTGATTACTCGTGCTGTTGCTAAACTCAACATGTTGGTGGATTGGAGTTTTAAATTAATTAAAAAAACGGATCGACATATTATGCCCAATGGTATTATTGCTTTGAAAGGTGGAAATTTGAAAGACGAAATCCTTGAACTTCCACAAGGTAATTATACGGAAGTAGTGCCTTTGGAAACTTTTTTTGAAGAAGAGTTTTTTGATACTAAATTTTTGATTTATGTACAGGGGGAGTATTAGGACTTGCGACATCATGACATCATGACTTGCGACATCAGGACATCAAGATTTGGGACATTATGACTTGCGACATCAGGACTTCATGACTTGCGATATCAGGACATTATGACTTGGGACATCATGATTTGCGATATTGGGACAATAAATGGGACATTCATATTGGATAAGTCCTGATATCCTGAAGTCCTGATATCTTGAAGTCCTGAAGTCCTGATATCCTGAAGTCTTGATATCCTGAAGTCTTGAAGTCCTGATGTCCTGAAGTCTTATATCCCCTTATGCCGTTCCCAAGAGTTTTGTTGTTCAACTTCATCTAAAATGGTTAGATAATTTTGATATCGAATGATACTTACCTCATCATTATCCAAAGCATCTTTTACTGCACAATTTGGTTCGTCTCGATGAGCACAATTTGAATATTTGCAATTCTTTGATAATTGAAAAAATTCTCGAAAATTATGTGTGACTTCTAATGGCTCTAAATTATTAAAAGATAAGGTTTTTATACCTGGAGTATCAATAATATTTCCACCAAATTCTAAATTGTACATTTCTGCAAAAGTAGTTGTGTGTTGACCTTTACCCGAATGTTCTGAAATTTCAAAAGTATGTAATTCCAAACTTGGTGCTATTGCATTGACTAGACTAGATTTTCCGACGCCAGATTGGCCACCAATGAGAGTGGTCTTATCTGTTAGAAGTGCTTTGACTTCTTCAATGTTTTCTTCTGAAATGGCAGAAACGGCAATGGTATTGTAACCAATATCATCATAAATTGCTCTTGCATTTTCTAGCATTATGAAATCTTCTTCAGAGTATAAATCTATTTTATTGAAAATAATGGTGACAGGAATATCGTGTGGCTCTGTCATCAATAAAAAACGATCAATGAATCCTAATTTTATCATTGGTTCAACGATAGTCGTTATTACAATGGCCTGATCTATATTACTTGCAATTAGATGTAATTGATGTTTCTTTCTTGGAGATTGCCGTACAACATAATTTGATCTTTCTTCTATTTTTTTAATCGTCCCAACTAAATCATCTTTCTTTTCTCTAAGAAATGTAACAATATCTCCTACTGCCACAGGATTTGTTAAAATAATTCCTTTTAATCTGAATTTACCACCAATGCGACAATCAATGATTTCGTTGGATTCTGTTCGGATTTTATACCAACTCCCTGTAGATTTTATGACAAGTCCTTTTTCCAAAAATAAAGATTTAATGTTCTTTTGTCAAGAACCAGATGAAGTAAAGGAAACAAAAGACTCTTTTGCTTCCTTTATCCTTTATATTATTTATTGTTTATTTGCTTTGATATCCATTACTAATGTGATATTGTCATCAATGATTTTATCTTTCACAGTACCAAGAATTCCAGAGTGGAAATTTACACCCCAATTGGTACGATTGATATTGAAACTTGGAGTAACTAAAGATATTTTATCTCCTAAGATAACCATACTTGCCGTAAACTCAATGGGTTTTTTAATTCCTTTAATTTCTAAATCGCCATAAAATTTATGGTTGATATTTTGTAAGTTTTGTTCTAATTCTTCTATTTTTGTAATTGTAAAATATGCGTGTGGATGATTTGCGGTATCAAAAAAGTCAGGAGATTTTAAATGACCTACCAAATCAGCTTTGTCGCTTGGATCTGTAATATCTGTATTTGCAATTGAATTCATGTCTAGTTCAAAAGCACCGCCTTTAATTTTTCCATTCTCAACAGAAATAACTCCTTTTGATAATTTGATTGTTCCATTGTGTGACCCCAAAACTTTCTTTCCTGTCCATAGAATACTACTATTTTGTGTATCAACGCTAAATTTTCCCGTTGCATTTGAAGTAGGAGCAGTAGATTTAGTTGTTGTCTCAGTTTTAGTTGCAGCTTTGGTTTCAGCTTTTTTTGTATTATTTTTACAAGATGCTGATACCAGCCCAATTGCAAGAATAAAAATAAACATTTTCGAAATTTTCATTTTAATAGTTTTATTTGTGATAAAAATTGATTAATTTACATACGAAAGTACATTGAATTATCTTATAGGATAGAAGAAAAGTGATTTAAATATACAATTTTCTATAGTACTATGCAGTTTTATACAAGAATAAGGGGTGATTTGTTCTAAAAACTATACCTTTTTGAAGGTAATTATTTTATAGAAATTGTGGATAAGTAGTTGGACATATGTTTTTATGTGTTTATTTAAAAAGATATATGAAAAAATATGTGTCCAACCGCTTAAGTAACTTATTGATCTTCCTTTTCGTTGTATTGATAAAGGGTAAATATATACTTTTTGACTTTTTGGTGTGAAATTTGAAACACTTATTTTTAGGAATTTGTAGGAATTAGGTTTTATCTCTACTAACAAATTCTCAAACTAAAATAACTATTATGAAACATTTATTGTTAATTTTCTCTTTGCAGTTTGCTATGACAATGCCTAATTTAGGGCAAATAACCGAAGCGTTGGGCAAGGGAGACGCTGATGGCTTATCAAAATACTTTGACAGTAAAGTCGAGATAGAAATTCTTGACAATGATGATGTTTATTCAAAAGCGGATGCAAAGAAAATTGTAAAATCGTTTTTCTCTAAACACCCACCTAAATCATTTAATAAAGTCCACCAAGGTCAATCTAAAGGAAAAGATGGTAAGTACTTTATTGGTAATTTAAAAACAGGTAACAAGGAGTATCGTGTCTATATTTATACTTCTACCAAGGGAGGTAAAAGTTTGATTCAAGAGCTGAGGATTTACGAAGATTAAAAAATTTATAAAAGTAAAAGATATAATAGAGTCTTGTGGTTTTGCCATAAGGCTCTATTTTGTTTTTATGACTCTCGGCTTTTGTCGTAGGGTGAAGAGATGGTTTTGATGATGGATGAAAGAACGCTCCCTAACTAATAATTTATTTTTCTATATGTATCAATCAAGACGGGACCAAACTACAAAACATCACCCCTTAGCCTACGAAACCGTTTTCTCGCTTCCACAGCCAACGTACTATTAGATAATTCCATAAATAACCGCTCGTAAAGTGCTTTTGCTTTTTCCGTATCATTCAATTGATGTTCATATAGCTCTGCAAGATGAAACATGGCATTGTCTGCCCGGATTTCTTCAAAGTGCTTCTCAATGATTTGATTATAGAAATCTGCTGCTTTCGCATATTCTCTTTTCTTGGTATAAATCTGAGCTTTTTCATACAAAATATCATCTACTAAAGGATGCTCACTAAATTGATGTGTCAAAGAATCTAATTTAATGAAAGCTTCATCATAGCGATTTTGAAAAGTCAATAATTCTGCCTCCGCATAATATTTCATTGCAATGATATTGGTATCCATACCCATATTGTCCATGATGAAAACGGATAAATCTATGGCGTCATTTGAGATTAACTTGGAAGTAGATGCTTTTAAAATATCGAATTGCGCTTGTGCCCATTCAAAATCCGCATTGTAGTAAGATAATTGAGCATTTTTGAATCTTGCCTCGTGCCCAAGGATATCATCTTCAAAATCTTTATCTACTTGAGAGTAAAGTAAGGTAGCTTCCCAACGATCTCCTTTCATTAAATAAAAATCTCCTAATGCCAGTTTATTCTCCGCTAAAACATGTTTTTCAACGCCAGGAAAATTTACTAATTCCTTTAATAAACCAATCGCCTTATCTAAATCATTTAAATAAAAGGCTTCAAAATTTGCCAATTCATATATTATTGGTGCGGTTAATTTTGATGATCCAAATTCATTCAAAAAGTCTAGATATCTTTTCTCTAATTGCAATAAATCTTCTTGTGTATAATCAACTTTTTCTAAAATCATAGATTGATGTGATTTTAGAAGTTTTCTTTTTGCATCAAGATAATACGTAGATGTTATTCCTTTATTTTGAACAACAAATTCATAGCCTGATATGGCAGTGGAATAGTCTTTATCATTAAATGCGATATCCGAAAGTCGCATGATTCTACCTCCATTTTCATTCAATTGTCTATCCAAAGCTTTGGCTTGACGCATTGCTCCTTGATAATCCTTTTTTTGAATAAAGACCCACGTAAGCAATTCGATGTACTCTACATTGGTGTCATCAGTACCAATTTTATCATACAACTGTGCTTGCAACTCATCGAAATCATCAACGGAAAGACTCCTTTGAAAAATGGTTTTCAATGAATTGATTCTTCCTGGATTTTGCTCAAGACTTTCCAAGTAATAGCCAATCATTTTTGGTACATCTCCTTTTCGTTTGTAGAGATCTCCTAGATTATAAGCAAAAGAATTTTCTTTTAGAATTTTAATCCCTTGTTCATAGGTTTTTACAGCGTAATCATATTTATTTGCCTTGATGAAAGAATTGGCTAACCGAGTCACTTGATATTTATCTTCGGGCATCTTTTTTATGGCCAATTCATATTTTTCTTCCGCCTTTTCTGGCATAAATTGTTGTTCATATAAATTACCATAACTTACATAGAGCTGTACATTATTGGGGTTTTTTTTGATTGCTTTTTTGATTGCTTTTTCACATTCATCAAAGGCCTCTAAACTGATCAAACATGCCACATATTTATCAAAGTAGTAGAAATTATGATTATTTTTCTCATATAATTTCTGATAAACACTAGCGGCTTTCTCATATTCTCCATCTGAAAAATATTGAGCAGCCAACTTTGATTGCTGCGCAGATAATCCTAAACTAAAGATTAATAATCCTAATATTAATAGATATTTCATTGATCAAATTTTATTATTATTTTCGATTGCAAAACTTTTGCCTAGCAATCATTAGTTATTAACGAATTTGCATGAAAAAAGTTGTTAGGATTTGGATGATGGAAATAATTAAAAATTAAGACCGTTTAGTGAAATATTTTGGCGTAGCGCGTCTTAGCTTAGGATAAGTTGTCGGAAAGTTATATATTGCGTGATGATGTGTGAGATTTATTGATTGATGTAATATATTTGGTAATTGTGAGGGTTTGTTCTCCGCAAGTAAAAAAATATGCTGACTACTTAAATATAAATATCTTTATACCGTAAAGAAAACTTAGTATGGATTATATTGAAATATCAGGTTACAAGTCTATTAAAGACGAAAGAATAGAATTAAATCCTATTAATTTATTAATTGGAGCAAATGGTAGTGGAAAAAGTAATTTCATTTCATTTTTTACATTCTTGAATAGACTTTATAATAAAAAACTAAATGATTATATAGAAATTTCAGGCGGTGCGAATAAAATACTTCATAAGGGTAGTAAAATTACTGACAGAATTTTTTTGAAAGTTGAATTTGATAATAAGCAAAATGGATATTCTGCAACTCTGGTTTCAGGAACAGAAGGTTTTGTTTTTGTTGATGAAGAGTTAATTTATAAAGGATATCAGTAGTTCTTCAAAAGAAGCATCTGTAAAAACACATGATAGAGGGGAAAGGGCAAAATATATTAGATACTATTTAAATGGTTTTAGAAAATATCACTTTCACGATACAAGTGACAAATCACCTTTTTCTCATTTTTCTAACTTAGAGAATGATATTTACTTCTTATATAGTAACGGTTCTAATCTTGCATCATTTTTATTTCATATTCAAGAGACAGATAAAATAGTTTATAATAAAATTATTAAAACTATTAAATCTATTGCCCCATATTTTTCAGATTTTTTTCTACAACCAAATAATGAAAACAATGTTAGATTACAGTGGACGGACAGATATAGTGAAATTATATATGGAGTTACAGATTTATCAGATGGTACAATTAGATTTATTGCATTAACAGTTTTGTTTATGCAACCTACTCTACCTGATACAATAATAATTGACGAACCTGAATTAGGACTTCATCCAACAGCCATTGCAAAATTAGCAGGTATGATAAAATCGGTGTCAAAAAAAGGTTGCCAAGTAATAATAGCAACTCAATCAACAGATTTAATTAGTCACTTCCAGCCAGAAGACATAATAACTGTTGATCAAATAGAAGGGGAAAGCAAGTTTAATAGACTTAATAGCGAAAAACTTTCTCTTTGGTTGGATGACTATACACTAGATGATTTGTGGAAAAGAAATATCATCTCTACCGGACAACCAAATTATTAAGTATGAAAAGAGTTATTATTATTTGTGAAGGCGAAACTGAAAAAGAATTTTGTACTACGATATTGGCACCTTATTTCTCGAAACTGCAGATTCATTTGCAATCTCCTTTGATTAAGAAATCTATGGGGGAATTGTAAAATGGAAAGACTTAAAAAAACAAATTGAAAATCATTTAAATAATGATACTGCTGCTTTTGTAACGACTTTTATTGATTATTATGGTCTTTATAAAAAACACGAATTCCCTAAATGGAATATTGCAGAAAGTCAGCCTGATAAGAATATTCGAATGGATATTTTAGAAAATGGAATGATGGAAAGTATTTCAGAAGAATTACGATATAGATTTCTTCCTTATATCCAATTACACGAATTTGAAGGTCTTCTTTTCAATGAAGAAAAATATTTTCACGAAAAAATTCCAACAAAAGAACTCGTAGGAACTGAAGAATTATCTGAAATTTTTAGATGTTATGAAAACCCAGAAATGATAAATAATAATCGAGAAACACCACCTTTTCATAGGTTAGAGAGAATTATTTTAGGCTATAATAAAATCGTGTATGGAAATATTCTTGCAGAAGCAATTGGTCTTGAAAACATAAGAAATAAAAGCCCAAGATTTAATGATTGGATTAATAAAATAGCGGATATTGTGAATAACTAGAATGAAAAGACTGAAAAATGGTTCTAGTTTGTCAAACCAGAACCATAGATATTTTCATCCATATCTTATTATTCATAAATTTTTAATTCAGTTTAAACTTAACGGGCAAATTAAACCGAACTCTTACCAATCGATTCCTTTGTCTACCAGGAAGCCAATTATCCATTAATTTTACAACGCGAAGGGCTTCATATCCACAACCACCACCAATATCTTTTACAATTTTTGGATCAGTGATGCTGCCATCTTTCTCAATTACAAATTGTATCATTACCGTTCCTTCAATTCCATTTTCCTTAGCAATGGATGGATATTTTATCTTACTATATACAAAAGATAATAATTTTGTAGATGAACATTGATTTTTATTTTCTTCTTCAAGGCAGTTCTTTGAAAATAATGGCATTTGTTCAACTACCTGATGTATGGGTTCAACTTCTGGTTCCTGCTCTACGGGGGCTTCAATGATGGGCTTGGGTTTTTTGGGTTTTGTGGGAGCAATTATTTTTACTCCTTCGGGTACTTCTACGGGCTCAACTTCATCGGGTACAAAAATTGGCTCAAGGGTAGGTTCTTCAACTACTTCTATTCGGGTAGTGATTTTTTTTGTGAATTTTGGAATCGGTATAGGTTTGCTTCTTTGATATCTAGGTGTTCGTACCACTGATATATCATCATCAAGTACTAGGGTTTCACCATCTTCAGCCAATTCAACAGAATCATTTTCGTAAGTAGTCATTTGAAATGCCATGGCAACGAGTCCTAATGAACATACCAATCCTATTTGGAAAAATGAACGACTATTTTTAAATACATCTACTGATGTGTGCTTTTTTGAAAGAAAATTTTGGTCGGGTTTAGGATTATTAAGCAATTTTTCTTTTAATTTTCTTAAATGAAATCTGAATCCATAAATAATTGCTGTAATTAGGGCAAAGGTTCCCCCTACTATTCCTGCAAGCATAAGCCCAGAAATAGATAAATCTATTAGAAATATCATATCGACTGTTTTAGTTTAGGTATTTTGAAAAATCTCACTTGAGTAGGGCGCCAAACTTTATTAATAGATGTGCCTTTTGCTAGCTTTGGTGTATTGACTTACACATTTTTAATCTTTCAATTCTAAAATCATGTCACTATAACTGACTTCAATGAGATCCTTATCTTGGATATTTAAAAATTTCATATAAAAATTGCATTGAGATTGAAGTTGTTCTAAGGTAAATTCACCTTTTTCATCAATAGCTTCAATTTCTACAAAATCTCCTAAACCTTGGACCGTATCGATGTGGAATTTTACATTTTCTATGAAATATATTTCTCGTTTTTTATCAACAATTACTTTGATGCCGTATGCGTTGCTTAGTACTGTATTGAGATTTGAATCATCACTTTTGGGTTTGTGCAAACTGACTTGAGAATTTTTAGGCCCGGATTGATTGGCTCTATTGTAGTGGATCAATGTGGTTTCTATATTTCCTTGGCGTAGTTTTAGTCGCCCGTTTGGACAGTTAAAGTAGGTGTCAATTTGGTGATCGATGCCTTTAAATATTGCTTTTTTATTTTGTAACTTTCCCCTTATTTCATCTGATTGAGAAGATTTCGCTTTGATTTCTATTATGTTGATCATATTGGTATGTTTGAGATGAAATAAAGGTAAATATAGCAAAAAAAAATAGCAGACATTTTCAAATGTCTGCTATTTTTAAAACTATTTAGCTTGATTGGTTAGGAAGCAGCTTCTTCCCCTTCTTCAATACTTAAAATATGCTCACTTACGATTACTCGCCCACAGTGCTCACATGCTATGATTTTTTTCGACAATTCAACTTCCAATTGCTTTTGTGGTGGAACACTATTGAAACATCCACCGCAAGAGTTTCTTAGAATATTTACAACGGCTAATTTATTTCTATATGTACGTCTAGTTTTATCATACGCTTTTAAAAGAAATACATCAATTAATTTTCTTTGTTTGTCAGACTGCTTTTGAAGTTTTCTTTCTTCTTTTTCAGTTTTGCTAATGATCTTTTCTAGAGCAACTTTTTTAGCATCTAAATCAGCAATTTTTGACTCCAATTTTAATTTTACACCTTCCAACATTTCATTCTTCTTTTCAAGAAAATGTTGAATCTCTCTGATTTTCTTTTGAGATAGCTTTATTTCAAGATGTTGAAGTTCTAATTCTTTTGTCAATGCATCAAATTCTCGATTATTTTTTACATTATCCATTTGGGATTTGTACTTAATAATCAATGCTTCTGATTCTTTGATATTAAAATTGTGCTTAGCTGCATCAGAATCTAATTCTTGAATATTTGTTTCTAATTTTGAAATTCTAGTTTTGATACCTTCAATTTCATCTTCCAAATCTTGAACTTCCATAGGGAGCTCTCCACGAAGTGTGTTGATCTCATCTATCTGAGAATCAATTAATTGTAATGTATAAAGTCTTTTAAGTTTTTCAGTTATTGAAACTTCTTGATTAGCCATTTTCTTAAATGTTTTTTATGAAAATTAAAGAAATTTTATTGGGTTCGTACATACCGTCGTCGAACGGGCTGCAAAGGTACTAAATTTTTTCGTTAAAATCTCTTGTAATAGGGTAATTGTGTATTGCTCACTTTCAAAGTGCCCAATATCTAAAACAAGAATTCTACCATCAGCATCAAAATATTCATGGTATTTGATGTCGGATGTGATAAATACATCAGCTCCTTTTGCAATTGCATCTTCTAGTAAAAAGCCTCCAGATCCTCCGCATAATGCTACTTTTTGAATGGGCTTTTCAAGTAAAGGAGTGTATTTTAAAGTAACCAATTCCATGTCTTTTTTCACTTTATACATGAAATCTTTTTCTGAAAGCTCTTTTGGTAATTGACCGAGTATTCCAGCTCCAATTTTTATATCATCCATTCCCTTTTTGGGTGATAAAATTTCTGTTTCTTGAAGACCCAATATTTCAGCAATTTTACCATTGACACCATTCGTATAAACATTATCTAAATTGGTGTGAATCGCATATATAGCTATATCGTTTTTGATCGCTTTTATTACTGTTCTTTCTACATAGTTTCGCCCTGTTAATCTTCGAAGTCCACTAAAAATGATTGGATGATGCGCAATCACTAAGTTACAGTTCTTTGCAATCGCTTCTTCAATTATGGCTTCGGTCGAATCCAAACAAATTAAGACACCTGTGATTTCGGTTTCCTGATTTCCAATCAAAAGTCCCGCATTGTCATAACTTTCTTGATAATGAGCAGGAGCAATGGTCTCCAAATATTCGATTACTTCCTTAATTTTTGTCACTGATTCTTAATTTTATCTTCTAAATTTGTAGTGGAATAGCCTGATACAAAGGGTAAACTTTTGACTTCGCCTCCATTTGCTAAAACTAAATCTGCTCCTATTATTGCTTCTATTTTCCAATCACCACCTTTTACCAATATATTTGGAAGTATTTTCTCTATTAGATTATATGGTGTATCTTCTTCAAATGTTACAACTGCATCAATAAATTGTAAGGATGCTAAAATGTATAATCTGGATTGTTCATCTTTAATTGGACGATGATTTCCTTTTAATCGTGCTACGGATTGAGAAGAATTCATGCCGATTATGAGTTTATCTCCAAGTGACTTGGCTTGACTTAAATAATCAATATGTCCATAATGAATCAAATCAAAACAGCCGTTTGTGAAAACTATTTTTTGATTTTTTAATTTCCATTGAGCGATTAAAGTATCTAACGCTTGATCTGAAATTATTTTATCGTTTATATATTCGAGCTGCTTATTGTTCAAGTTGTTTTGGTTTATAGTTTCTATTGATGATTGGTAAAAATATTAATGCTAAAATTCCAATTAAAATATTACTCCCAATTTGTACAGAAAAGAAATTGATATTGGCAAAGGAAAAGGCATCATCTCCATTGATACCGTACATCGCCAAGACTGCAACAACCAATAGATGGAAAGTACCCATTCCTCCAGGAGATGGAATCACAATTCCCCAACCGCCTGTCACAAATACCGTCAATGCTGCAAGGGCTGTTAAATGGGCTGTCGGTCCGAATGAGAAAAAGGTTAAGTACATCATCATAAAGTACATAAACCAAATATTAATGCTGTGAAATAAAAACAACCATGGGCGATCCAATTTGCTTACGGTTTTTATCCCTTCGGCAAATCCGATAAATAGTTTTTTTATTTTTTGGAAAATTTTAGAGTTTCCTATCTTTTTTCTAAATAAAAATAGCCCAATAATAATTAAGACAACAATCCCTATAAATGTGAAAAAGATATTGCTACTCAAAAGGCCTTGAATTTTATCGCCTAAAGCCATTTGTTCCTTGAAATATCCCCAAATTCGGTCGTATTCTAAAACCAATACAATTCCTGTGACGATTAAAATACTGATTACATCAATGATACGATCTACGACTACTGTACCCATGACTTTTTCTGGAGATAAGTTTTCATATTTTGATAAAGTGGCTACACGTACTAGTTCTCCTACTCTTGGAAGACCCAAATTGGCAAAATACCCTAAAACAATGGTCAGAAAGGAATTGATAAGCCGTGGTTGATAGCCCAAGGGCTTGAGCAACATATTCCAGCGTATGGATCTACTCAAATTGCTCAAGGCAAAGGCAAAAGTCATCATTAAAATCCAGAAATAATTGACTGTTTTAAAATCGTTGATTACTTTATCTAAAAGATTGCAATCATCTATTCCTTTTAACGCACAATCTTCCATATACGATTTATTTTGCTTGATATAAACAAAATATAGTATTGTAAGTCCGACTCCTAGAAATAAAAGGAATTTTAAAAAATTAAGAAACTTGCTTTTCAATGTTTTTGCTTTGATTTTGGAAAGGGTTTATGTAGATGGATATACCTAAAAAGAAGTGTCCAATTACTTTATTAAATTATTGTCATCGGGAAAGACGGCAACTGGCTCAAACGTTTTTGCTTCTTCAAAATCCATTAATCCATAGGAAATGATGATAACAATATCTCCAACTGCTACTTTTCTTGCTGCTGCTCCATTTAGACAAATAACTCCAGATCCACGCTCTCCTTTGATGACATAAGTTTCTAAACGCTCCCCATTATTATTGTTGACGATTTGGACTCGTTCTCCTTCAATAATATTTGCAGCATCCATTAAGTTTTCGTCAATAGTGATACTACCTACATAATTCAAATTTGCTTCCGTAACGGTTGCTCTATGTATTTTTGATTTAAATCTTTGTATCCACATAAATATAAATAGTTAATCTTGATTTTCTTTTAAAATATAATTATCAATTAATCTTATTTTTCCGGCCCAAGTAGCTATACAAACTACTATGAAATCAGAATCGTCATAAGCATCAACTGATTGTAAAGTTATTCCATCAACAATATCAATGTATTCTAATTTGAATTCTGGTAAAGAATTTATTTCTTTGGCAAATTCTTCTTTTAATTTGTCGAAATTCTCCCTTTTTATTTTTGTGCCTAATTCTATTAATAGTTTTGATATCTTGGGTGCATTTTTTCTGTTTTCAGTGGTTAAACGAACATTTCGAGAACTCATTGCCAAACCATCCATTTCTCTAACGATTGGACAAATAATAAGTTCTGTATTCGATTCGGTTTGTTTGAGCATACTTCTTACGATCGCAGCTTGTTGAAAGTCTTTTTGCCCCATAAATAATTTATTAGGCTTCACTATTTCAAGCAACCGATTGACAACTTGTGCCATCCCATCAAAATGACCGGGTCTAAATTCTCCTTCCATAACGGTCGCTAATTGACCAAAATCAAGCTCGAGTTTTGTGTTTAATCCTTTCGGATACACTTCTTCAACATCTGGAAAGAATAAAACGTCAGTCTCAACACTTGTTAGTTGAAGTATATCATTTGCTATTGTTCTAGGATATTTATCCAAATCTGCTGTATCGTTAAATTGGGTTGGATTTACAAAAATACAGACAACAACACAAGATGTTTCTTCTTTTGCACGTTTGATGAGCGAAAGATGACCATCGTGGAGAGCACCCATAGTTGGAATAAACCCTATGGAGCGCCTTTTTTGCTTTACATCTTCTAAGTATTGCTGTAAGTCTTCAACTTTTTTAAAGTTTAGCATGTTGTAGATATATGAATTGAAATATGCACGAAGATACCAGTAAAAGCTGTTTTTTTAGATAAAAAATGGAGAAACAATAAAAAAAAATGATTTTTTTTGTTAAATTTGCAAAATAATTATGTTGAAATCAGAGGATTTCGATAGAAAAAAATTTACATACTATATTATGGGGAAGAAAAGAGTTTTAATCGTTACTCAAGAGATGCAGCCATATACAGCTTTATCAGAAATTTCTGAAATTGCCCGAAAGCTACCTCAGTACGTTCAGGAAAAGGGAATGGAAATTCGAGTGTTAATGCCGAAATTTGGTACAATTAACGAACGAAGACACCGATTACATGAAGTGGTTAGATTGTCAGGAATGAATATTATTGTTGATGACGATGATTATCCACTCATTATCAAAGTAGCTTCCTTACCGGGGGCAAGAATGCAAGTTTACTTTTTGGATAATGATGAATTTTTTCAAAGAAAATCTGTTTTTGAAGATGCTAAAGGTGTACCTTTTGAAGATAATTTGGATCGAATGGTTTTCTTTAATAAAGGTGTGGTGGAAACCGTTAAGAAATTTGGATGGGCTCCTGATATCGTGCATTGTCACGGATGGATGACAAGTTTAATCCCTGCTTATTTAAAGTTGGCTTATAAGAATGAGCCGCTTTTTAATGATTCTAAAATTATTTATTCTGTTTATAAGGATACTTTTGATCAGAATTATGATAAGAAATTTTTAGAAAAGGCTGCCGTTAATCAAATTGAAGAATCTGATTTGGAGCCTTATGCTAAAGATGATTTAATTTGTTTGCATCAAGGTGCAATTGCTTTTTCTGATGCTGTAATTGTTGGGACAGACGAAGTCGATCCTGAAATTCAAGCCATATTAGACAAAGGAGAGAAGCCAGTGCTTGAGCATCAAGATGAAGCGTCTTATCTCGCTGCGTACTTAGACTTTTATAAAAGTCTTATGGTTGAAGAAGAAGTTGAATAAATATATCATTTAATAAATAATTAAAGATGACACATTTTAAATTGATAAAATGTGTCATCTTTATTTTATAATATCTGTTTAAAAACTCTTATCTATTAAAGTTTTTTGAGATATTTGCACCAATTTTGATTAATGGTTTTTTTTAGTTGATGTACAACTGTTTTAAACTATTTCGACTCCTTTATATGGATTATCAAATCATTTTTTAAATTTTAATATGAAAAATATAAGTAAGTTTTTTTACGTCTTGATCCTTTTAGGGGTTTTGCAAGCTTGTAATGATCCCATTACTGTAGGAACGGATGTTTTAGATGGGGATAAAAGTGATTTTAAATCTCTTACTTTAGATGTTGTCTCTAATACAGTAACGGAAGATTCTATTTTGGTTTATACAAATACGGGAGTACCCGTTTTGTTGAATAATTATCCCATTGGAAATATAAATGATCCAGTTTTTGGAAAATTAAAGTGTGATGTTTCTGCTCAATTGAGCATGCCTTTAAGTTATGATGCTCCAAATTATTCTGGCGCAACTTTAGATTCTATAGTTTTAAGATTGCCTTTGGCTAATCAAAGCTTTTTATCTGATTCTTCGGTTATGAATTCGATTGAAATATTTGAATTGACGGAGCAAATTTCTGATGAAACTGAGGAGTTTTATTCTAGCCAAACTTTTACTTATGATGAAAATGTAATTGGTCAAGCTTCATTTAAAAATAATCTCGACAGTGTAAGTATTTATACAGTTACAGATGATGGAAAACTAGATACCATTAAGTTGGCTCCACATGTTAATATCACTTTGGATGCAGCATTCGCTCAAAAATTAATGGCAATTGATAGTGTGACTTATACGAAACCAGATGATTTTAAAGATATTATCTATGGACTAAGAATCGCTTCTAAAACAGAAGATGGAAATTTAACTAATTTTAATTTTAAGACAACAGGAGCAAGAGTAAGTGTTTATTATTCTAAAAATTCTGAACGTAAGCAGTTTAATTACTTTTTTAATAAAGGGGCTGTAGTGGCTTATTATGAAGTAGATTATGCAGGATCGGATTGTCAAGTAAGTGTTGATGGTGATCAATCTTTTGATTATATTCAAGGTCTTTCGGGTACTAATGTTAAATTGGATATTTTAAATTTGGATCAATTCAAAAATGTGATTATTAATAAAGCAGTTTTAGATGTTTTTGTTGCAGATGTTGAAGACCCAAAAGGTTTCTTGAATAATGAACGATTAATTCTTACTACAAAATCTGATGATGGTGGTTTTGTTTTTGTGGATGATGTTGCTTTAGCTTTGAATAAGCAAACATTTAGCTATTTTGGTGGAAAATTGGTTGATAAAAATAATGTTAAAAAATATGAAATGAATATTTCTGCTTTCCTACAAACGGAGATAGAAAAAATCAACAATGGGGAAAATCCTTCTACACTTTATTTGAGAAGTTTCCTTAAATCAACAGATTTAAGACGTTCCATATTTTACGGATCAGATCATACAACATATTCTCCAAAGATTCGTATTACATATACTCAGTTATAAAATTTATAAATAAAGTTTATGTGTGGAATAGTAGCTTATATTGGAAAGAAACGGGCTTTTCCAATTATTATAAATGGTTTGAAACGATTAGAGTATAGAGGATATGATAGTGCAGGTGTTGCTGTTTTGAATGGTGAAATGAATGTCTTTAAGAAAAAAGGCAAAGTCAATGATTTGCTTGAATTTACAAAAGGAGTGAAAATTGATGGGACTTTAGCAATGGGACATACACGTTGGGCAACACATGGTGCACCAAATGATTTGAATTCTCATCCACATTTGTCAGGAAATAATAGATTGGCGATAATCCATAATGGAATTATTGAAAATTATGGTCCTCTTAAAGATGCATTGAAAAAATTGGGGCATACTTTTACCAGTCAAACTGATACGGAAGTTCTTGTCCATTTAATTGAAGAGATTCAAAAACAAGATGGGTTGTCATTGGAAGATGCGGTGAGAGTTTCTTTAACAAAAGTTGAAGGCGCTTATGCAATTGTCGTTATGGATCAATTGGATCCTAATAAATTGGTAGCAGCAAGAAAGGCAAGTCCACTGGTTTTGGGAATTGGTGATGATGAACTTTTTTTAGCATCAGATGCAACTCCAATAGTTGAACATACAAATAGGGTAGTCTATATAAATGATGGGGAAGTCGTCATTTTAAAAAGAAATGCAGAATATCAAATTGTAGATATTGATAATAATATTCAAACTCCTTTTATTCAAGAATTGGATTTGAAAATCGATGCAATCGAAAAAGGTGATTTTGATTCTTTTATGATGAAAGAAATTCATGAACAGCCTAAAAGTATTCGGGATTGTATGCGGGGGAGAATCAATGCTGCCGAAGGTTGGATTAAAATTGGTGGTATAAGTGAATTGTATAAAGATAGAGATGATATTGGAAGAATCATTATTGCGGCTTGTGGTACTTCGTGGCATGCGGGATTAATTGGTGAGTATCTTTTTGAAGAATTGGCAAGAATTCCTGTTGAAGTCGAATATGCTTCAGAACTGAGATATCGAAATCCTATTATTACTCCAAAAGATGTAGTCATTGGTTTATCTCAATCTGGTGAAACTGCGGATACTTTGGCTGCATTAAATTTGGCAAAAGACAAAGGTGCTTTTTTATATGGAATAATAAATTCTGTAGGTTCTTCTATCGCTCGTTTAACAAATGCAGGTTCTTATATTCATGCTGGACAAGAAATTGGTGTTGCTTCAACTAAGGCATTTACTGGTCAAGTTACTACATTATCTTTGATGGCCATTGAATTGGGATATAAGCGAGGAACCATTCCAAAATCATATTATTTGCAATTATTGAAGGAATTAGAGCAAATTCCGTCCAAAATTGAGAAAATATTAGAAAGTACAGAAAAAATTAAATATATTGCAGCCGAAATTAAAGATGCTACAAATGCACTTTATCTGGGAAGGGGTTATAATTTCCCAATTGCACTTGAAGGTGCTTTGAAATTAAAAGAAATTTCCTATATACATGCCGAAGGTTATCCTGCTGCTGAAATGAAGCACGGACCAATTGCTTTGATAGACGAAAATATGCCTGTTATAGTAATTGCAACCAATCAAAGCGCTTATGATAAAATTGTCAGTAATATTCAAGAAGTCAAAGCAAGAAAAGGTACAGTAATAGCAATCGTAGTAGAAGGAGATACAGAAATTAAGCAATTGGCTGATCATACTATTGAAATTCCAAATACTGATGAGCCATTGACACCTTTATTATCGGTTATTCCTTTACAGTTACTTTCTTATTATATTGCTGAATTTAGGGGATGTAACGTAGATCAACCTAGAAATTTAGCAAAATCAGTTACAGTAGAATAAAAAAAATATGAGTAATAATTTAGCAGTACATCACAACATGGAATATAATTCTGAAAAGGATATTTTAACTATCCCTGAGTATGGAAGAAATATTCAATTATTGGTTCAACATGCAAAAACCATTGAAGATAAAGCAGAAAGACAAAAATTTGTCGAAGCGATTATCAATTTGATGCAACAAATGAATCCAAATAATAGAAATCTTGAAAATAATGATTCTAAATTATGGAAACATGTTTTTAGAATCGCTAATTTTGATTTGGATGTTGAAATGCCTAACGGTGAAGTTGTGACAAGAGAAGAAGCTGATAAAAAACCAGCCAAACTCCACTATCCTGTAATGAATAAAAGATTTCGCCATTACGGAAACAATGTGAGAGTGATGATTGCAAAAGCCATTTCTTTGGAAGATGAAGAAATGAAAGGGAAATATGTCAATGTGATTTTGTCTTATATGAAATTGGCGTATATCACTTGGAATAAAGAACATTATGTAAGTGATGATATTATTAAAAGAGATTTTGAAATCTTATGTGAAGGACAATTGACAATGAACGAAAGTCCAATTGAAAATTTAAAAGTTAATCGTCAACATTCTGGTAAGTCTTCTAATAAAAGAAAGAAAAATAACAATAATAATAAGAACAATAATAAATCTCGTAATAGAAATAATAATCATAGGAGTGGAAAGAAAAATTATCGTAAAAAATAATTTTATTTAACCTTTTTGTTTGATTAAATAGTTGGACTTCTGTCCTATTACTTGTTCACCTATCTACTAAATACTGAAGATGTCTTTTATCAGAGTTTTTCCTAAAAATAAGTGTGCATTAATTGGTATGGTACATGTAATGGCCTTACCAGGAACGCCCTTTTATGAAGAAAATGATAAAGATATTATCAAAAAGGCCGTTTCAGAAGCAAGTGCTTACCAAAATGCTGGTTTTGATGGAATTATTATCGAAAATATGTTCGATACTCCTTATACCAAAACTGTTGGGCCAGAAATCGTTGCTTTTCTATCTGTAATTGCTACAAAAATTCGGAAAAAAATTGATATCCCAATCGGAATTCAAGTATTGGCTGGCGCTAATAAAGAAGCCTTGGCTATAGCAAAAGCCGCAAATCTTGACTTCATTCGGGCAGAAGGTTTTGTCTTTGGACATATTGCCGATGAAGGATATTTTGATGCACAGGCTGGTGAATTATTGAGATATAGAAAACAGATTGGTGCAGATTATATCGCCGTCTGGACAGATATCAAAAAAAAGCATAGTTCTCATAGTATTACAAATGATATTTCTATTGGAGAAACTGCAAAAGCTGCTCAGTTCTTTCGAAGTGATGGCTTGATTGTTACGGGTACTTCAACAGGTGTTTCTACAAACCCTGCTGATTTGAAATCTGTGGGTAAATTTACCAAGCTTCCCATTATTGTTGGTTCTGGAGTTACTTTGGAAAATATTAGTCAATATTTACCTATTGCTTCGGCTATAATTATCGGTTCTTGGGTGAAAAAAGATGGTTATTGGGAAAATGATTTGCATTTGGAAAGATTAGTGGAATTGGTTGAAGTGGTAAAAAATAGTTTTGTGTGAGCTATAAAATGATAAAATTTACTTCGTCAAGTAAGTCTCGACTTCAGAAAGACCCCTCGTAATTCGTAATTAATTAGCGTCAACTCATCCAGTCTCGACTTAGAAGAGCGACTTATCAACTCATCACCTTATCAATTATTATAGTATTTAAACTTTGTGTTCTTTGTGCTCTTTGTGGTAAATATATTCTATACGGTATCCTACAAACTACGCTGCGCTGTTTGGTCGAAATGAAATAAATTTCATTTGTCCATAGGTCTGATGAAATTTATTTCGTCATTTTTTGAATAAAAGCATCCGTGGCACAGTCCGATGAAATTCATTTCGTCCAT
>CAMZLN010000208.1 GCA_947311465.1 uncultured Saprospiraceae bacterium | reverse complement strand
GGGGAGTGGTTTTTATTGGTGTAGATAAAAACGGTAAAACGATTGGGCTTGATAATACCGATGAGCTACAACTTAAAATTAAAGACCGTTTAAAAAACAATATTCTACCTTCTTGCTTGGGATGGTAGAACAGCTTGGCTCAGGAGTACCCCGTATTCTAAAAACCTATTCAAAGGATTGTTTTGTATTTGGCGATAGCTTTACCAGAATGGCTTTTCCTTTAAATAGTTCGATGGAAACTACCCAGAAAACTACCCAGAAAACTACCCAGAAAATTTTAAAACTAATCAAAGAAAACCCCAATACCACCAGAAAGGAATTGTCTCTACATATTGGAAATATTACAGAAGATGGCATCAAGTACCACTTAAACAAATTAAAGAAACAAGGCATCATCCAACGCATCGGTCCCGACAAAGGCGGTTATTGGCAAATAATTGAACAGAACAAATGATGAAGGATAAGTTAATTTAATCTCGTTCTAATAATTCACTATATTTAGAAACCGATAAACTAAATGATAAAGTCGTACCTCCAAACTTTTCACGGGCTTAGCAAAGATGTCTGGATGCTTTCTTTTGTTCTATTGATCAATAGAGCGGGGAACATGGTATTGCCATTTTTGTCTGTTTATTTGCATGATAAGATTGGATTATCATTGGAGCAAGTGGGTTGGATAATGGGAGCGTATGGGTTAGGAGCCCTTGTTGGATCCTATACAGGAGGACAATTGACGGATCGATTTCATTATTATCCTATCATGATTTTTTCTTTAATTACCAGTGGAATAGGATATATCTGTTTACAATTTGCAAGTGGTTTTTATTCTTTTGCGTTTATTATTTTTATGACCGTTTTCTTTTCTGATTTGTTTCGACCAGCGTCTATGACCGCATTGGGTTCGTATAGCAAACAGGAAGACTACACGAGATCTGTTTCCTTATTGCGATTAGCTATTAATTTGGGATATGCTATTGGTCCAGCACTTGGGGGAGTGATAGCGTATCGGATTGGGTATCTTCCATTGTTTTGGATAGATGGATTGACCTGTCTAGGTGCTGCATTTTTGGTTCGTTTATATTTGCAACAAAAGGACATTAAAAAGAAAGAGAAGAAAACGAAAGCAGCGTTAAAAGCCGAGTCTCCCTATAGAGATAAAAAATATTTAATATTCATAGCCATGGTCACATTGATGGCATTGGTATTTTTGCAAGTATTGACCACTTTGCCCATTTATTTCAAGGAGAAGTTTGGATTAAATGAAGACATGATTGGATTATTATTGGCTATGAATGCGATAATTATTGTAGTTTTAGAAATGCCAATTGTTCATAAATTGGAAGCGAAAAGTTCCAAAATAAAGATGGTTCAATTAGGGACAATTTTATTTGGATTGGCCTATGTTATTCTTTTGGTTGATGCGTCATGGGTAGGAATGGCCGTCATTTCCATGATATTATTATCTATCGGGGAGATTTTTGCGATGCCATTTTCCAATGCTTATTGTATGGATAAAACGACCGACGAAAACCGTGGAAAGTACATGGCATTATATTCTATGGCATATTCATTAGCTTTTATTGTTTCCCCTATTTTAGGGATGCAAATTGCCAGTAACTTTGGATTTTCTATGCTCTGGATAGTTTCTGGCGTAATTACAGTCATTACCGTAATAGGATTGCGGTTTGTGAAATAGTGATATATGATTAAAATCAGAATCATTTTTTTTTTGAAAAAAGATAAAAATTTATATTCCATATCATTTTTGAATCAAATCAATTATTTGAATCTCAGGATTATTTTTTATAAAAGAAGGTAGATTTTGATTATGATGATTCTTAAAGGCAGAAAACTTATATCCATTATCTATTAAACTATCAATAATTTCTTTTTTTGGCCAGTAAGCATAAGCAGCATAAACATCTTGATAAAACATCAAGTCAATTTGATTAAATGGTTTTAAATTTAAAATAACTCTATCCTTTTCATACAAGTCATCATTCAATTTTTGATAAATTTGAGTATTGGTAATTTTAATATCTCTAGATTTTTCTTCTCTTATCCTATTTTCGAATATTTCGTAAGGTTTAAATAGGCTAAATACTAGATATGATGCTAGACCTATGTAAACTATTTTGTTAAATAAAATATTTTTTTTCAACAATGAAATATGGAATGAAATATATTTGAATAAAAACACAACTCCTGCTGCGATATATATCATCAAAAGAGACCATGAACTATAAGTAAATGATGCCATTTTGGTTGCGACAAAAGAGAAAAAGGAAAAAAGTATAAGAATTCCAAATAGAATAGAACTTGAAAATCGGGTCTCAATTTTTAGTTTCTTGAAAGAAAAAAATATTCCTACCAATAGAAAAATAATACCAATTGAACCAATATTTCCCCAAAGAGTAGTTAGATGAAAGAATATGTCTCCCTCATGATGCTCGACCACTTCAAAAATATGTTTACGGTTAAATTGGCTTTCCCACATACTTTCTATTGGAAATTTAAAATGAGTATAAATTTGCCAAGGTAAAAACAACAGTGAAGAGACCAAAAGAGAGATACTCATAGGAGCATAGCTCTGCCATTTAAATCTTTCCGATTTACTATAAAGTATATAAAAACCCCAAGTAGCATAAAC
Source organism: uncultured Saprospiraceae bacterium (assembly GCA_947311465.1). Lineage (GTDB taxonomy): Bacteria > Bacteroidota > Bacteroidia > Chitinophagales > Saprospiraceae > CAMZLN01. Next base: position 4,532 of record CAMZLN010000208.1, on the reverse strand, counting down.
GAGCAATCCTACCAACCATTTATTTAAAATTGCTCCTGCGACAAATATTCCGATGATAACAGCCCATTTTATTTTCTTTTCAGAAATAGTAAATCTAGTAAAAGCCCAAAAACTAGCCAAAATATAAAACCCAAAGGCTAAATCATTGTGAGCCGTACCATTTCGACCCGAAATTAATTCTAAATGATAATTGAAAAAAGTATATAACAAGGCGGATAGAAAAGCTATTTTTTTATTTTTAAACCAAATCTCAGCAATTTGATAAATGAAAAATATGGATACTGTACCCATTAGTACAGAAGGTAATCTCAGAGACCAAAGTGAGATGCCAAATAATTTCAAAGAGACAGCCATTTGCCAAAGGAAGAGGGGTTGTTTGTGTAACCAAATATGATTGCAACACCAAGAAGTATAATTATATTCTAAAATTGGATGAGCATGCAACATCGGTTTGAAAGGGAAATCAATCATGTTCTTAGCAACAAGTGCATGAAATTTTTCATCCCATTTATGTAAAAAAGGATCTATGATAGACATTGAAAACCTAAGGAGAAAACTGCTAAGTATGAGTAATTTAATTGCCCAATTATTCTTTTTATCATCCAATGATAGAAGGAACGCAAAAAAAGCAATTAGACCACTAATTGCAAAGAATAGAATCGTATTATTTTGGAAATTCACTTGCCAGATTATTAATTGTTAATTTTCGTTGAGAGCAAAACACAATATTAGTTATTTTTTGTTGAATAACAAAAAAAATAGCAAATGGACATGGTCTATATTCTAGAAGATAATCTTTTTTTTTGCTTTAAAAAAAATTCCTACACTTCAAGAAGGGTAGAAGTGTAGGAAGAAACATACTATGAGAAAACTATCTTAAAGATTTCCTTGGAAATCTATATTTTTTTGTTGAAACTGTTCAAAACAGTATTTTTTTGGGTAGGTTTTCTTAATTTTTGAATGAAGTTTTAAAAAGTTCCTGCATCTATCGAAGGGTTTCAAAGATGCAGGAAGAAAATAAAACAAACATACTATGAGAAAACTAGTCACAAGATAAGACGACTATTTTGGATGTCGATGTGACAATTATTTGTAGGCAATAAAAAATAATTTAACGGTAGATTTGGGTGAGGTAACGGTCAAGGATGTTATTTATTGGTTAATTTCTATTAGAAAGCGGTAGAAGTCAATGTATATATACTCTGGCAATAACTTAGAGTATTATTTCATCTTCTAAAATAGGAATTAGGATCTCAACTCGTGTTCCTTCAGCCACTTTTGTGATATGATTTTTCAAATCTGTGTATTTGAAAGAAAATTTACGAGAAGTTTCCGATTTTTTCAACAAATCAAGCCTTTTTTCTATAATAGTAGTACCTAAAGACTGATGTTTTAGTTGATAGCTACTCGCATCTTGAAGCTGTCTGGCTTTCTCCCTGCCGATACCATTATCTTGCACGACACAAAGGATAGTATGCTCATCGAATTCGGAGAAATGAACTTTAATAGACCCATTTTCCATTTGTTTCACCCCATGCTCAATTGCATTTTCAATAAAAGGTTGAATAATCATAGGTGGGACATGGATAAATTCATCTTCCACTTCTTCATCAATGGAAATGGTATATTCTAAATTTTGGTAACGTAGTTTTTGGTTGATCAACAGATAATTTTCAAGGAAAGCAATCTCTTCTTCCAAATTTACACTGTCACGATTTGAGAAAGTTAGACTTTGCCGCATTAGATTTGCGAAACTGGCAATTACCCTTGATACATCTTGTTCATCATTAGATTTTACAAACCCCTGAATTGAGTTCAAAGCATTGGATAAAAAATGTGGATTCATTTGAGCCTGAAGAGCGGTCAATTGCAATTTTGCAGCTTCCATGCGGAGTTTTTCAGCCTCACGTTTTTTCTTTTCGGATTCGTATTTAATTTCTAATTCAACTAATTTACCTGTTTTTTTGTCTTTTTCGTATTGCTGTATAGCCATACTTTTAAAGGTTTCATACTTGTATGCTTCCTCAAAATCACGATTGGATGCTGAGAGAACAGCCAGTTCACCATAGATAATAAAAAGCTGTTTATAATCTTTTTCTTTAGTTGCATATCCTTGTGCAATTTTCAAGGCATTTTTGGCTTCTTTTTTCCTATTCAAAGCATTATAAGCGGTAGCCTTCCATCTTTCAATGATGCAAAGGTTACTCAAATCCATATTTCCCGTCTTTTGAACTGTAGTTAGAGCACGTTGGAAGTGTTCTAGAGCCTGTTCGTGTTTTCCTTGCTTGGATAAACAAGAACCTAGATTTGCAATGGACCATGCCCTAGACAAACTACTATGGTCATCAGAAGTATCGATTGCTTTTTGCAAGAAATAATTGGCATGATCAAAGTCATTTAAAGTCAAATAATCTTTTCCGACATTGAGATAATACCAAGACAGACGACTTTTCATACCTTTTTTCTCACAGATTTCTAGGATAGTTCTGTTGGCACGAATACTTTTTAAAGTATCCCCATTGGTAGCATAAACAATAGATAAAACGCTTTGCACTAAAGTATGAAAGTAGTAATCTTTTATTTCTAATTGATATTCATCTAAGGAATTGAAAATCTTTTCGGCTTCAAAAAGGTGGCTGACAGCGGCTTCCATATTTCCAAATTGATATTCAATAGTACCTTGCCTACAATGATATCGAGCTTTTAGGGGCTCATTTTGATAGACATCAAGCAATTTTACCGCCTGTTTAAGTAAATTTTCAGCCACGTCCAATTGTTTGAGATTAATCAACGTCCCTGAATAATCAATATAAGCTTCGATTTGCTGATCGGCACTTCCAAAATCCACCAATATATTCAAAGCTTTTTTGAAATGAGCCTGAGCGGAGTCATATCTATACAATAGATTTTGAACAATTGCGGTATTTAAATAGTATTGTAGTAAGATTTCAGCATCATCAATATTATCAATTTGCTGAGAAATTTGGACAAGAAGCTGCTTAGTCTTTTTGATATTACTAAAAGTAAGCTTTGCCGCCAACTCATTGGTCAAACGCATTTTTTCTTGCAAATCAGTTTCATTTTGAAGAGCAAGTTCTAAGTCGTGTATTTTACTTCTTATATTTACGTTTGAACTCATAGTAGTGGACTATTTTGCTTTTGAAGCATGCAACCATGTTTTATAGTGTTTCAATAAATTTGTTTTCTAAAAATACAAAAAGAGAGTTACCCCGCAAGTGACTCTCTTTCCATATTTATAAATAACATTTAGACCTAAACCATAAAAGATTTATTTCTAAAAAGAAAATTATTGTGGAACCATACCAGGAAGTCCAGTATCAAACGCAACAGGTTGACTGGTACCACCGATAACATTATTCAAATCCACATTGTCTAAAATTAGAAAGTCATCATCTTTCAAATCATCCAGACTGGTTTTATTTTCATTATTTTTTTTACTCATAGTCTTTTTTTTGTGTGTAAGTTTTAGACTTAGGAATTGTGTAGAAATAAATGTTCAGAATTTAAGTTTTTCACAGTTCCTTATTACAAATTTAGAAAATAATATTCAAAAAGTAATTTTATTTACTAAATATTTTGGATAAATATTCAAACTAAATTCTATACATCACCGCCACCACCTTGGCTACGTCTAATTTTGTCCATAAAAGGGACTCTCTTTCTTCTTGAAACAGTGATTGTTGTATCATCTTGCATAATGATATATCCACCAGCTCCTTTCACATATTTTTTCATATAATTCAAGTTGACCAAATGTCCTTTATGAACACGGAAGAAACTTGCGTGTTTTAACATATTGTCATAGAATTTCAATGTTTTCGAAGAAGTAATTTTCGTTCCATCTTGGAAGAAAATATGGGAATAGTTATCTTCTGCTTCCATTCTAGTAATATCTTCCAAATCGATAAAATAGACACCATCTAAACCTGAAACCGTCATTTTTTTGAAGGTATTTGGATTTTGATAATACTCTTTCATCATTTGCACTCTCTTTTTGATGTGCTTTTTAGAAGTTGGATTTATTTTAGCAACCAACTCTTCCAAATTCTCTGGAGTTGCAGGCTTTAATACAAAACCAATTGAGCTATAACTACAAGCTTCAATTGCAAAACTAGCTTCCCCAGAAACAAAAATGATTTCAAAGTTAATATGCTCTTCTATTCTGTCTAAAAGATTAAAAACGGATTCATCACTGAGATTAATATCTAAAAATGCTACATCAGGTTGAATATCATCTCTTTGAAGGAGTTCTTCAGTTTCTTTAGCTGATCTTGCTTCTCCAATGATTTCAATTGGAATATTTAAAGCCGCTATGCTTGTTCTAAGTTTCTCTAAGCCGTTAATTTCATCATCAGCAATTATTGCTTTAATCATGGGCGGATGTTTTGAAAGTGAATAAGATTATATTTATACCATTTTGTCAATCATACAACTATATATGATTAAATCTATGTACAAATATAAGATAAAAAAAATTATCATATTGAATTATTTGTCATTTAAAAGGGATT
>CAMZLN010000207.1 GCA_947311465.1 uncultured Saprospiraceae bacterium | reverse complement strand
GGTAACAGAACTCAAAGAGTTTTATGTGGTAATAGCGGTCTTGCTATAGAAGATAACGATAGTGTAAAACAAAAAGAGACTATAGAAAAGGAAGTCTTACTTTTTCTAAATATTTTCCCTTTTTCCCTTTTGAAATCATTTTCCTATTTTACCAAACTATAAATATCCTTTAAATTCCTACCCAATCCATCATAATCTAGTCCATAGCCAATTACAAAATCATTAGGTATCTCAAAACCAACCATATCAATTGGAAATTTGAATTGAACCGCATCAGGTTTTAGTAATAATGTCACAATGGTAATAGAAGCGACCCCCATTTCATTCAAAGTGTCAATCAAGTGATAGATGGTTTTTCCAGAATCAATAATATCCTCCGCAATAATGATATGACGACCTTTCAGAGATTCATTGAGACCAATAAGCGTATTGATTTTATTGGTGGATTTAGTTCCTAGATAGGAGCTTATTTTTACGAAAGACATCTCGCATTCAAAATCACAAGCTCTAACGATGTCGGACATAAACATAAAACAGCCATTCAAAATTCCTAAAAAGATTGGTTTTTTGTCAGAAAATGTACCGTTCAATTCATTTCCCATTTCTTGGACTCGGGAAAGAATCTTTTCTCCAGAAATATATTTCTCAAAATATAAATCGTGTACTTTTACTTTTTGAACATCTATGTAATTCATATCTATTAAGATTTTATGGTTTTTCTATGTAATTTGTCAAAGAACGTATTTGATTGACCAAATTTACCTTTTGTTTTCAGTTTCTAATAAAGAATAATAACAATCTTGTTAAAAAATTAAAAAAAAATCATTAATGTTGTGTCTTTTATAAGTTCTTTGCGTCACAAAGATATCAAATTTTGAAGCAAGGAATAACGAAATAAAGAATTTGAGTAAATTTTTGGAAAATAAGATTTCGGATGAGGAGCTTGTCAAGCTGTATTTGGAAACGCAAAGCGACGTTTACTTCAACGCTATGTATAGTCGATTTTCTAAAAAAATTTATAGTAAATGTCTTTTCTTACTTAAAGATCAAGAACGCGCTGCTGATGCCACCCAAGATGTTTTCATGAAAATTATATTGAATCTTGGGAAGTTTTCAGGTAAATCAAAGTTTGGGACTTGGGTCTATTCAATCACTTATAACTATTGTATAGATTTGATTCGAAAAAATAAAAAGCAGAGAAATTTGTTTGACAATGAGTTGGATTCAATTGCTGAACCCATTCAGGATGTCTCGGATGCTGAGCTTTTGGAAATAAAAGTAAGTAGATTAAAGATTATTTTAAATAAAATACCAGAAGGAGATAAAATTGTCCTTCTTATGAAATACCAAAGTGATATGTCAATAAAAGAAATTGCAGAATCACTAAACAAATCGGAAAGTGCCATCAAGATGAAATTAAAAAGAGCTAAACATAAGGCCTATTTAATGCATCAAGAACTTTTTGTAAATTAACACTCAAGATATGAATAATTTTAAAAAATTGGAAGAAGAAGAACTTCGTGGGAGTCCGTTGCCTCCACGAGTGGCTCGTGATGTAAATCAAAACCTTGGGGTACTGAGATTTATTAGCAATATTATTGAATTGTATATGCCAAAAGTTGCAGAATTATTTGTAAGTTTATCAGGTGGAAATATGAATAGTGAAGGTACGCCACCAAATTTGGATGCAGATGAAAATGGCTATATAGTTAAAAAACACCCAGAGCCTCCTTTGGATTAGTAATTTTGATTACTTTTGCAAAATAATAAAAAAACGACGAAATGGAAAAACTTGGATTAGACATGGTAATGAAAATGAAGGATGGTGTTGTGGAATTGTTTCCCAATATCATTTCTGCAGTTGTAGTCTTTTTCGTGGGATTATTTATTGCTAAAATCGTTGCTAAAATTGTTGCTACTGTTTTAGAGAAAATAGGAATTGATAAACTTAAAGACAAATTAAATGAGATTGATTTAATCGGAAAATCAAACTTTGATGTTGTTCCAAGTGTCTTTATTTCTAAATTTCTATACTATTTTATTGTGCTCATTTTCATGCTTATCGTGACTGATATTTTGAAAATTGATGCATTGACAGATTTGGTATCTTCTCTTGTCAATCTATTGCCGAATGTATTGGTGGCTGTTATTGTGTTAATCATTGGCTTATTAGTCGGTGAAGCAGTAAAGAAAATCGTCTTAGTGACGTGCAAATCAATGGGAATTCCAGGAGCAAATATCATTGGTTCATTCATTTTCTTCTTTGTATTAATCAATGCTTTGATGATCGCTTTGAAAAAAGTCACGATCCCAACTGGGTTTCTTACCGATAATTTAACAGTCATAATAGGTGGAATTGTAGCAGCATTTTCAATAGGATATGGTTTGGCATCAAAAAATATGATGTCCAATTTTCTTGCATCTTTCTATAGTAAAGGTAAATTTGCAATTGGTGATATTATCACTATCGAAGGTACAAAAGGAGAAATAATTGAAATGGATAGTATTTCACTTATCCTTCTATCTGAAGGAACTCAAGTTATTTATCCTTTAAACAAACTCACAACAGAAAAAATCATTAAACATAATATTTAAACACAATTTTAATTAAACAAAAAAAACGAAAAGTTATGAAGAAGTCTTTATTATTAGTTGTAGCATTGATGTTCAGTTTTGGCGTTTTTGCACAAGATGAAGCTCCTGCTCCTAAAATGGGATGGGAGAGAGGTGCTGGATTTGGATTAGATCTTGCACAATTATTAATTTACAACCCAAAAGTGGGTGCCGGTGAAAACAAAATTGGAGTAGGTGGAGCAATCACTTACTTTGCAAATTACAAAAAGGATCGATTAGCTTGGGACAACTTAATTTCTTTGTCTTTAGGAGTTCAACGATTAGGGCAAGGTCTATCTACAATTTCAGGTCAGAATGGAGGCGTTACTGTACCATGGCAAAAAAGTGTAGATGAATTGAGATTCAATTCAAAAGCTGGATATGCAACTTCAGAAGGTTCAAAATGGTTTTATGCTTCTGATTTATCTTTTTTAAGCCAATTATTACCTACTTATAGTGGGAATTTATTAAGTGATGCTCTGGGAAATGATAATACATCTCCAATTTCAAAACTATTCTCACCAGCGACTATTACTTATGGTCTAGGTATGGATTATAAACATAGTGATAACCTTTCTTTTTATTTGTCGCCTGTTACATTGAAAGCAATCATTGTTTCTGATGATGTTATTGCAAATATGGAAGCTATGGATGAAAATGGAGGTTTAGGATCTAGTTTTCATGGAAACCCATGGAGAGCAAATGGCGATTTTGACAATAATTACATTGGAGTTGGAGCATTGGCAAGAGCAATTTATTTGACAAAATTATGGAATGATAGAATCGTTTGGAAATCAAATCTTTCTTTATTTACTGATTATAAAAATAATCCTTTTACAGAAATTGATGTAGATTGGAATAATGAATTTGCAGTTGAAATAGTTAAAGGATTATCATTGACTATGATGGTTAATTTGTTTTATGATGATGATGTGCCAGTTCAAATTACTGATTTTGACGCTGTTGGTGGGGTAGCAGGAATGGGTAAAAGAGCAAGTATTACTGAACAAATGTTATTGAAATATACAAGAACTTTCTAATCAAAGTGAGTTTTGATTAAAATAATATTTTAGGCGTTGTTTCTTTTGAAGCAGCGCCTATTTTTTTACTAGTGAATTTGAATTGGAAATTTTCAAAAAAGAAACTGGAAAAAATAAATTGTTCTTTTTATAGAAGGCATTCAACATATCTTGATGCTGTCCCGTCCTAAAAACTACATTTCTTTCTTTGATATATCCTCGTGTTCCATCGGTCAATAATATCTCAAAATAGGTCTCTATTGTTGTTCTATTCATTTTAAGGATTTTCTTTCTATGAATTTTTAAAACTTGAAATGGTGTTCCATAAGGAATCGTTTTTACTAGGCGACCATTAAATTTTGTGGTAGATAATAATGTTGTGGTTGTATTGCAAACTGCCGTTGGAGCCACAAAAACAGGCTTGTACAATTCCCTAAATTGTTTTTTATGTGATTCCCATGTATAGGTTTTTACAATATATTGCAAGCCGAGTTCAGTACTAGGATTGATAATAATATTGGGTTTGTATTCAGGTATATTTTTATGGTAAAAATCTATATATTCAATACGAATCATATTCGAACTGATATTGATGAATTTTGAAATAGCAGGGGATCTTTCTTTTGAAAAATATCCAAGATCCATGCGTTCAGAAAATATCAGTTTTAAACTAGTGGTTTCAAAATTGTAAATCTCTAGAAAACGATTGGATAGATTGCTATAATTGGGTACACTTGACGTTTCAATTATAATTTCTGGAATCCCATCTTTTGTCATGTCCAATAATTGAATATTATTCAACTGCTTTTGACCTTCTTCACTTTTACTTTCTATCAAAACTATATCTGAATCTCCATGTTCATTGGTCAATACAAAATAAGTCTCTCGATACATTGTATGTGTATTATTTCCAGTATCATGGCCTTGTATTTTGGCTTGCCATAAGATAGCTTGTCCATTTTTAGATCCAAAGTGTCTTATCGTTCTATATAATGGTTGTGCAACTGACTTTACTTGATATTTAGTCAATAGAATCGCAAAATTATCACCATAAACCCATCCAAGCACATTCTTGTCGGTCTTAATTCTATACCATTTATATTCTTGATTTTGACCAAACTCATCATGCTCATTTCTAGACTCTTGTAGTATTTTTAAAACCGTATTTTTTGAAATGGTGAATTTGAATTTACTTACAATTGTAGAATCTGAAAAAACATCAATATTGTCCAATGCAATGCCAACCTTATAGTTCTTAATGAGCTCAATGGGGTTAGTTGCCTTGATTCCAAATGAAATTAGTACAATGAAATTGATTAAAAAAAAATGTTTTTTGTTCATATTAAAATAATAATACAATTATCAAGCCGATTTAACTACTTTTTTTCATATTTTTAACGCAATTCTTACGAAAATGTGATTGAGAATGGAATAAAAGCCTTGACTCTTTAATGTTTTCGTCCATAAGAACCGATATTTACGATATAAAATTGTAGAAAACTAGAATATCCTTAAAACAAACGAGAAAAAATATGTTGGTAAAAACTTACGCAAGTGCTGTAAATGGTGTTGACGCACAAACCATAACAGTAGAAGTTAATGCAGGAGGTGCAGTTCTTGCTGGAAAAAATGCTTATTGGTTGGTTGGCTTACCTGATAGTGCAGTGAAAGAAGGACAACAAAGAATTGAAGCAGCAGTAATAAATATTGGTCTTCGTATCCCTCGTGTGAAATTAGTTATTAATTTGGCGCCTGCCAATATCAGAAAAGAAGGATCGTCCTATGATTTACCGATTGCGATGGGTATCTTAGGAGCAACTAAAAGTGTCGCTTCTGAAGATTTGGACAAATATATCATGATGGGAGAGTTGTCGCTAGATGGGACATTACGCCCTATTCGGGGAGCATTGCCTATGGCGATTCAAGCACGAAAAGAGAAATATAAAGGAATTATTTTACCTAAACAAAATGCCAGAGAAGCTGCCATAGTAAATGATATTGATGTTTATGGTATTGAAAATTTGAAAGAAGCTGTTGATTTTTTTAATGGTGATGGCAATTTGAAAAAAACAGAAGTAGATACAAGAGATGAATTTGCTTATAACATCAATAATTATGAAGTTGATTTTTCGGATGTAAAAGGACAAGAGAATATCAAACGTGCATTGGAAATTTCCGCAGCAGGTGGGCATAATGTGATTTTAATCGGTCCTCCAGGTTCTGGTAAAACTATGCTTTCAAGACGATTGCCAACTATATTGCCTCCTTTAAGTCTGCACGAAGCGTTGGAAACTACAAAAATTCATTCTGTAGCTGGAGTCTTACCTGATTTATCTTCATTGGTAACGGTTAGACCATTTAGGGCTCCTCATCATACGATTAGTGATGTCGCATTGGTGGGCGGAGGCTCCAACCCAATGCCGGGAGAGATATCATTGGCGCACAATGGAGTTTTGTTCTTGGATGAACTCCCAGAATTTAAACGAACAGTACTTGAAGTTTTGAGACAACCTATTGAAGAACGTAAAGTGACTATTTCAAGAGCTAAATTGGCAGTAGATTATCCCGCTAGTTTTATGTTGATTGCATCTATGAATCCTTGTCCTTGTGGTTATTATAATCATCCCGATAAAGATTGTGTTTGTGGTCCTACTCAAGTAAAAAGATATCTCAATAAAATATCTGGTCCTTTGATGGATCGAATAGATTTACATGTTGAAGTAACTCCTGTTTCCTACAACGAGTTGACTAGTGATGATGATACTTCTGAAAAGAGTGCCGATGTGATGGTGAGAGTAGTTGCTGCTAGAAAAATTCAAGAAGAACGATTTTCAGATACAAGCTTTCATTCTAATGCGCAGATGCCAAGCCGATTGGTCAGACAGTATTGTGCAATAGATCAACCTGGGTCAATACTTTTAAAAACTGCTATGAAAAAATTGCAACTTTCGGCGCGTGCATATGATCGAATATTGAAAGTAGCAAGAACAATTGCGGATTTGTCAGAAAGTAGAGATATTAAAATTGAACATTTGGCGGAAGCGATTCAGTATAGGAGTTTGGATCGAGAGAATTGGGCGGGGGAGTGATTAATTGAGAATTAGGAATTATGAATTAGGAATTGGGAATTGGGAATTAGGAATTATGAATTGGGAATTACGAATTGCTATTTAGATGTGTTCGTGGATGTAAAAGTGGGGCTTAACGCTCAATGAAAGGACATTATTTTCAAAAATGAATCTTATTTTCAACCGTCAGCTCATCCAGTCTCGACTTTGGAGAGACAACTTATCAACTCATCACCTTATCAAATATTCTATACGGTATCATACAAACTACGCTGCGCTGTTTGGTCGAAATGAAATAAATTTCATTTGTCCATAG
>CAMZLN010000206.1 GCA_947311465.1 uncultured Saprospiraceae bacterium | reverse complement strand
ATAATTCAAATTCAACACGTCTATTTAACTTTCTTCCTTCTTTTGAACTATTATCCGCAATTGGCACAGTTTCACCTAATCCCGTATAATTCATTCTGCTACTGCTCACACCTTTCCCAAGTAAATAATTGTAACAAGCTTTAGCTCTTTTCTCAGATAAAACTTGATTGCCATTTGCACTACCGATACTATCCGTATGCCCATTAATCTTTAAATGATAATTTGGGTATCTATTCATAATTTGAACCAACTGATTCAAAATACTATATGATTCAGTTTTTAGAATACTATTCGCTGTTTCAAATTTAATATTTCTCATTGCTGATTCTAAAGTTGCTCTATCTGCATCAGAAATGGTAGGGCATCCTCCATTTGTCACACTACCACTGCTATTAGGACATTTATCATTTTTATCCATTACACCATCTCCATCACTATCTGGGCATCCACCAGTTGCTGTTGATCCTGCCATATTTGGACAAGCATCATTTTTATTTGCAATACCATCACCATCGCTGTCTGGGCATCCACCTGTTGCTGCTGTTCCCGCTTGATTTGGGCATTGATCTTCGTTATCAGGCACTCCATCCTTATCTGAATCTACAATCACTTTTGGACATCCACCATCAGAAATAGATCCACTTTCAAATGGACATTTATCATCCTTATCAATGATTCCATCTTTATCAGTATCTGGACATCCGTTAAAAACTTTATCACCAGGTACATCAGGACATTCATCTTCCGAGTCAGGCGTTCCATCTTTATCCGTATCAACAATCACCACTTCTTCTTCCTCTTCTTCTTCAGGAGCATCCACTACATCTTTTGGTGTTTCTTCTTCCTTATTTTTGAAAATATCAAATGACACTATTGCACCTGCAAATTCGTAAGCATCTGTCTTGTCGGGATTTCCAGACAAGCTCACACCATCTAAATAATCAGTAGTTGTAAATCTAACGCCAAATTCCAAAGCCAATTCAACTTTCTCTGTCAAGTCAAATTTGATACCTCCACCGATTGGAATAGCCAATGTAATTTTATCACTTGATGCTTGATCTTTTTTAATCAATGCAGTATAAGCGTCAGAATAATTTGATCCCGTAGTCAAAGTAGGATTAAACAAAGCAAGACCTAATCCCCCCATGATATAAGGAGAGAATCTTCTTTTAAATTCATCACCATGCGTTTTTTCTTTATACAAAGGCGACCATTCTCCAGTTATAGATAACTCTGTTAATGGTCCTTTGGATGAAAAACTTCTCCCACTTCTATTATCCGAATAAACCTTATCATCTCCTTGCATAGTACCAAACCAAAGATTACCTCTTACTCCAACTTTTGGCGTAAAGTTCTTTTTTACAGAAAGCCCCCATCCAAATTTAGTATTACTTGCTTCAACCGTTCTTACTTTCACTAAATCACCAGAATAATTAGATGATCCAATAAAGAGCGAACCTTGCCAATCTTGAGCATTACTTAAAAAAGGGAGTATTAATACTAATACTAAAAATTTCATTGTTTTCATAATTGTATTTTTTTTGAACATGGAAAACGTTTCACAGTAGAGTTTTAACATGTAATCAGTTAATAATTTGCTTTTCTTGACCTATTAATACGGTACTTAAATAAAAAGGTTTATTTTTAACATTATTAAAAACCAATTTATTTTAATGCTGTTAATCAACTTTTTCCATGAATTTTATTAATTTTGATACTTCAAACGCCCTATAATGACTTTTATGCTTTGTCATTAGCTTATTCATTTTGAAAAAAAATACAATGAACAAAATATTCTTTTTATTATTTTTTGCATCCTTAACGATGGTTTCATGTAAATCAGCTGAAGAAAAAGCAAAAGAGCAAATAGAAATTGATGATAAATTAATTTTGGAATATGCCAAAGACAATAATCTTACTTTAGAAGCTCATGAATCTGGCATCTATTACATAATTGAAAAACAAGGCACTGGAACTAAGCATCCATCTGCCAATGCTACAGTCACTATCCATTATCGTGGGACCTTATTGAATGGAACTGAATTTGATTCTTCGCTTTCTGGAGAACCAAGGCAATTTGCGTTACAAAGCTTAATTGAAGGATGGCAAATTGCAATTCCTTTAATGGTTAGAAATGAAAAGACGAAATTTTTCATCCCTTCCCGTTTAGGTTATGGAGGTAGAGAAACTGGAAGTATTCCAAAAAATTCTGTTCTGATTTTTGATATTGAACTAAAAGCTTTCAAATAATGACAAGATCACTATATATACTTTTTGTTGTTTTATTTCTTTCTTCTTGTATTGGAAAAGTAGAAAAGACCAACCAACCGATTCAACCCAAATCTGTAAAACCCATTAAAAATCCTGAAACTCGTGTTTCTCAATGGGATTTAGATGTTGAAAAAATAAGAAATTGGGTTGCGCAAAAAGGGTATGATATGAAACCAACATCTCAAGGAATCTATTACATGATTACCAAAGAAGGCGTTGGAGTGGCACATCCAGATCCAAAAGCCAAAGTAACTGCTCATTATGAAGGAACACTTTTAGATGGAACAAAATTCGACTCATCTTATGATAATGGACAACCTTTTACTACCAAATTGACACAAGTAATCAAAGGATGGCAAATTGCAATTCCTTTATTAAAAAAAGGAGGAAAAGGAAAATTTGTTATTCCATCGACCCTTGCCTATAAAGGTAGAGCTATGGGAAATATTCCTGCTCATTCTATTTTAGTTTTTGATATTGAATTGGTTGATTTTGAATAATGGATTTCTTTTAAAATTCAATTCAGTATCACATCTAAAACTTATAACATTTCACCCCTTTAGTACTTGGTCCACGTGATCCAGATCCTCTTCGCCCTCCAAGATTAATCTTAAAAGGGTTAATCTTAAAACCTACATAAAAATCAGAGCCTGTAAAATCACCATGTCCGAAGATAGAACCAATATTATCTGTTCCAAATGATACATATCCTACTCTAAAAGCTAAACCTGTTCTAAAATCACTATAATTATATATCACCACAGGCATCATAGCTACAAACCAACGATGTTCTAGTCGTGGTGTCAAAGCAATAATATTATCTCTCTTTACGGCTGGACTCTTAAAAACAAGTCTTTGATTCCACATTGTATGTAAATAAAATAAAGATGCAATTTTCACATCAGCCTGCAAACTTATCGCTGCAGGAGTCATTAAAGTAAATCCATCACTCACTTTTGAAGTGTTAATAGCTCCATAAAAATCTGTCTCGACCGCACTGATTAAATCATTTGGATCTGTATATTGTTCATATTTTCGAAAATCTGTAGTAAATGAAGAATCGATTGAAAATTGACGCTGTTCACCATTTGTAGAAAATTTAATACTCCCCAAGTCTATCAATGATGCTCCAATTTTATAACGATATGATCCGTCCCCATCAGGCATCACATAGTTTACACCCAAGTCTATAGAAAAACCAGAACCATTTTGATTTAGAGATGGATTAGCTCTAAAATCATCATTTAAAGCTTCATTGGTATAGCCAAAAGTAATATTTGGTTTTGAAAGAATAGCTGTATCTTTTGATAATACCATATCAAAATCATCTCCATTTTTAATAAAAAAGCCTTGATAGCCCATTAGATACTTTAAATTGGTACCCAAATCTAAATAACCATCTGCCAATTCAATTCTTCGTCCATAATGCACACCCACTTCGGCCCATCCCATACCAGCAATATCCATTTTTGGGATATGAATAGGATCGCCAAATTTAGTATCATATATTTTCTGATAAGTTACACTACCTGGAAAATTACGGATATTAGTTTCAAATCTAGCTTTGGTAAACACACCAAAAGAGTTATTACCAATATGAAGCGCCAACGAAGGCCCTGATACTCTAGTCAACAAAGAGAATCCTTTATCTCTATTGTTTTCATAAAGATGAGCAACTAGAGGACCACGTGGTTGAACATCTTTACTTAGATCAATTGCTTCTTTGACATTTTCAAGGTTGCCATACAGATTAATAATATTGGTTTGGGAAACGTATCCAAAACTATTGTCAAAAAATAATCCAATAGAACCTACATTGAAATCCCACGTCAAAGGATAACTCAATCCATTTGCTGGATTAATAGAAATTCCTTCAATTCCAGAATATCGTTCCGTTCTTAATCCCAGCTGTTCTTGGCCAGATAAAAAATTAGAAGATAGAAGAATTACTATCCCTAAAATCATTTTTAGCATTTTATTCATTTCTCAAGGTTTATAAATTATAGCTATCTGGATAGCATATAATCATAGTGTGTATAGTACAAATTATTATATCAAATAGCTAACCAAATTTATCAAATCAAAGATAAAACAAGAAAAAAATCTCGTTATCAATTGAATATTAAGCAAATAGTACTGAAAATAACTTAGGAAGGAAAATAATTAATCCAATAATTGCCGCTCCGATTGCGCTAATTAAGACCGCTCCTGCGGCTAAATCTTTTACTTTTCCTGCTATGGGATGATGCTCTGGAGAAACGAGATTGGTGATCTGTTCCAAAGCGGTATTGAAAGCTTCTGCACTAAAAACAAATGCAATTGAAAAAATAATCAACATCCATTCTGTTTTAGAAACTTGAAAATAAAACGCCATAAAAACCACTAATATTGTAAATATCAAATGAATTTTTGCGTGAATTTCAGACTTAAATAGTGTTTGAATTCCTTTTATAGCGTACTTAAAACTTTCAATTCGCTGCTTCAACATTTGCCAAATTCATTTTGATTTGATATTCACCACTAATCCCTAGGTGATTGGTATAAGCATTTGTAATTGTCTTGAAATCAACACATTCAAAATGCTTAGAAAAAAAGATGTGATCGGTTGGATTATCAAAGAAAGGGAAACGCCGACTATCCAATAAATTCATATCATTTTTATATGACTTAATAAAAGAAGCCCATTGCACCTGATTAAATTCTCCAAAATTTATTATCGGATCATCTATTTTTTCAAAATATTCATCCAAGATCAATTTATGTTTATTCATTCTATCAATATCAATATCATTCAAATCTGGATAAAAATAGGTTGATGCTAAATAAACTGAACGATCAATCAATTTTACTTTTGCAATTAAATTTGGAATTTGATCCGTATAAATTGTATCCATATTTTGAAAAGGCAATTTTGAATAAATAGCAATTCCCAAAAAGTCTTCTTGCCGATATACCAATGAATGATATGGATATTTGGATTTTAACTTAGATTTTAAAATAGGCTGCCAATCGGGAGTAATTTCTTGCAAAGAAATAACATCAGCATCTGTATCTAAAATTGATTTTATACTAGAAAGAGCATCATCTGATGCAGCAGACATATTGAATTGTGCAACAAATATTTTTTGTTCTCCATTTACTTTAGCAAATACCAAATCTTTATTTGATGATTGTTGTAAAAACAAACACAATGCAGCCGTACAAGCAAAACCAGTAAAAAGTAATCCTGGTTTTTTAATCAATAAGAATCCTATACTAGCAACAAAATATGCGAACATAATTTGAACCGCATAGTTTGTCCCCACTTTAAACACAGTATATTGCGGATTCAACATAACCAAAACAACTCCCATCATCATTGCGGTTGCAACAACGGATTGTATCAGGAATGATTTTGAATTTTGCTTACTCATTAAATCTAGTGTTTGTATAGTCTGTTACGTTGAAAATTGAAATTAGTTAAGCTTTTCGGCTAAAATAAATGGAACTTTTTCAATTTTAACTGTCCCATTATTTAAAACGAACTCAACCCACAAAATGTACACTCCACTCGTTGCTTTATTTCCACTACTAGTGACTCCATCCCATTTTAAACTCCCTTGAATTCCTATTCCATAAATAGAAAATAGATTATGAATCAATTGCCCTTTACCATTGTAAATTTTGGCGTTGATCACATAACCAGGAGTATCAACCCTATATTGAATCGTCAAAAAATCTTGAAAGCCATCACCATCTGGAGATACTGTATTATATGGCAAACTGATAAATTCTTTTTCAGCGACTTCTATTTCCAACATTTGAGAATTTTTCCGAGTTGGAGTAGCAAACCCAACACTTTCAGCCGCCGAATGCCAATTGTTGAAATCTTGTGTAAGCAAATTTGGATTAATTCTTTCCAAAGAAACTCCATTTTGATCTCGAATCAACTGATTATGAAAACCCTGTTCATAATCAAAAGAATCAATCGTTTTTATACCCAAATTTTCAGTAGAAATAGTAATATTTCCTTCTTTATCATCAAAAGATGGAATAACCATATTTATCATTTTATATAAATCTGCTCCGTATCGTTCTTGAATATCCAGAATATTTCTAGACATCACGATAAAATCACGTGGCAAAAGTAACTTATGATAAGACACTTTTTCTTTTTTACTTGACTTGGATTCATTGGACAAAAGTAAGCCAAATAAATCCAATACCTTTTCCGAATTATTATAAAGTTCAATAAAATCGGTTCCTCCAGTCGCTGGGTTAAATAAAATCTCATTTATTACCAAATCCCCTTTTTCAATATCTTGTGGCAATCCAAATTTAATTTTCGCATTTCCAATTGGATTTCCGATACAATCCGATAATTCACTATTTAATTCTAGATTATAAACAATTCCTTTTTGAAGTGATGAACTTAATGTAATCACCAATTGATTGTCAATTGATTTATTAAAATCTATACTTTGAATGGATATTTTCGGTTCAAAGATGATATTATCAATATTGGAGAAAGCATTTTGATTGATATTTTTGTTAAAATTCAATAATATTTTTCTGTCATCAATCGGATAAACTTCAACAATTTTTAGTGCTTCAAAGTTAAGGTCTACTTCATCTACGGCATTGATACTTCCAGGTGTACCACCATTATTACTTGAACTTGCCTTCCAATTAAAAATAAAATCACAAATATTATTGAGATTAACACGTTCCAAAGAAATTCCATCTGAATCTTTTTCACCGTACATAAAACCGAAATATTCAACTTGATCAATCCAATTTCCAGATTCATCTGCAATAATTATTTCATCACTTGAATTGGTCAAGCCAGGCATTCCATCAACTCCAAAGACATTATCATAAGCACTAAATTTCTGGACATCATCCTCATCGCACAAAATTAAATACGACTTAGCAGGTATTGCCCCTTCTCCAATAGTTTTAGGAGTTCCCGTTGAAATGGTCAATCCACTTAAACTTAGATTTTTATCTGTTCGATTATAAATTTCAACAAATTCTACTTCTGGCAATCCCATAGAAGGAGTAGGATCAGGCAGGAATTCTGTAATAATTATATCAAATTGCTTTGGAGTTTCCAATTGAATAAAATCAAAAGCTAAAGTTTGCATTTCAGATAGGTTTCCACTTAAATCTGGGATTAAATTGGTGGTTACAGTATAAGAATTTCCATTGATCAAAGACTGATTTAAAACCAAATGAATCAAATTCGGATTATTATCATCAATCATAGCGTCTTGAATTGTAATTCCATTTGAAATCGTAAACTCCGCATTCATCAAATCACCAATTGCTTCATCAAAAAGAATATCAACTTCAGTCGCAGAAATAGAATATGCCTTTTTTAGTTTCGGAGCCATTTCATCTACATAAACAGGATCAACCAAAATATCATCTAAGAAAAATTTATCTTTACGAGATGATGTATATTTACAAACCCAACCAAAATATTTTCCAGTATGTGGCGATCCATCAAAATAAACTCCTTCAGAATCATAAGTCCCATTTCCTTCATAATCTACCAATAATTCGAACTTACCTGCCTGATTTCGCTTCACTTTTATCCACGCTTCTAATGGGTCGCTTCCAGCTCCACCCAGTTTACCTTCAATCAAAATCACTTCTTCCGTACCTGATTGTTTGTACAAAACAAAAGCATCATCAGCACCACTTACCCCACCAATTTTGACAAAATAACCATTCAAAGGCTCTTGAAGGTTAGATTTATTGGAACTAATATACACTCTGGCAAAATTGCTAGGCGACGTTCCAAACTCCAATTTAATATAAAAAGACCAATTTGTACTATCCGCAGTTTCTACAGGTACAACCAATTGAGAAAGTTGATCAGAAAAATCTTCATCATTCAATTGCAATTGATTTTCACTATTGACAATAAAATTATTTATCTTGCCGACCCATTTTGGATTTTCAGAAAAATTGCCATCGGAAAAAGTTTCTGAAAACTGTCCGAAACAAAAACTTGTTACAACAAATAGTAAAAATGGGAAAAGTAGTATCTTTTTCAAAACTAAATATTTTTAACAAAGATATAGTTTTAATTACCAATTTTCAAAAATACGAGCTCTAGTGGTCAGTCAATTAAATATTATGAAATTATTTGTAAATTTTCTTTTAGTTTTTTTCTTTTCAATTTCTCTTTTATCAGCACAACATGGACCACCACAAAGTGGCGGACATGGCGGGCATTCATCAGCAAATGGAATGATAAGCGGAAAAATAATTGATAAATCAACTCGACGAGCTTTGGAATATGTATCTATTTCCATTACCAATGAAAAAGGCGAATTGGTAAAAGGAAGTGTGACTGATCAATCAGGAATTTTTATCATTAAAAAAGTACCTTTTGGACACTATAAACTTGAGTGCCGTTTTATTGGTTACCAACCAACCATTAAAGAAAATATCATCCTTTCAAAAAATAGATCCGAATATGATTTAGGGAAAATATCTCTAAAGATAGACAGCGAAACCTTATCCACTGTCGAAATTGTAGGAGACAAAGCCGCTATTCGATATGAATTGGATAAAAAAATCATTGATGTTTCAAATCTCAATACAGCTGCATCACAATCTGCACTAGAAGTTTTAGAAACTGTTCCGTCAGTCACTGTTGATATAGATGGAAATGTGAGTCTTCGTGGGAGTAGCAGTTTTACTTTATTAATTGATGGGCAACCTACAAGTCTAGAAGTGCAAGATGCATTAAAAACTATTCCAGCTTCAGCGATCAAAGATATTGAAATAATCACCAATCCATCTGCAAAATATGATGCAGAAGGAACAAGCGGATTCATCAATATTATCATGAAAAAAAATTCGTTAGAAGGTTTAAGTGCCTTAATTAATGCGAATGTAGGTAATTACAACAATTATGGAGGAAATACGATTATTGATTGGAACACCAATAAATTTGGTGCAACCGTAGGTGGAAATATTCGAAAAATGAATCACCCAGCGGAGCTTACATCCATTCGAAGAACAACTTTTAATAATCAAACCCGCGAAATTGCATCAACAGGACCACACACTCGCCAGCACAATATGTTGGGGACAAATTTGGAACTTACTTTTCGCCCAAACCCTAGAAATATCATCATTGTCAATGGCAAGATTAATAAATTTACGATGCTTACGGCTCTTGATATTCCTTTGACAGAAAAATTGGATGATGTTATTGTTTCAGAAACTATTACAAAAGAACAGACAGACCGTATTTTTGACAATAAGCAACTTGGAATTAATTATCAATATCTTTTTCAAGGCAATAAAAAGCACTATCTCCAAACTAAAATATTTATCAATAACTTTTATGCGGATGAAGATGGTCGGACCAATTATTTTGAAAAAGGCAGTGATGTACAATTTGGAGGGACAAGAAATACGGAAATTGGACCTTCCAATTTACGGAGATTCAATTTAGACTATTCCAATACTTTTGAAAATGGGAATAAATTAGAGTTAGGGACTCAATTTCAATTTGGAAGAAGTGATGATTTAACTCATGCTTTTGTTTACAATCCAACTTCAATGAATCTAGAAGAGATTGATAGTCTTTCCACTACTGTTGATTATTTTAGAAATATCTTTTCAGGATATGGAATATTTGGTGGTCAGAAAGAAAAATTTTCATATCAAATTGGTTTACGAGCAGAACAAACGGTTCGAAATGTAACGATAAACGGACAAAAGACATCCACAAATATCAAGAGATTGGATTGGTTTCCAAGTGCGCATACTTCATATCAGTGGTCAGAAAGTTTACAACTGATGGCAAATTATTCAAGACGTATTTCTCGACCTAGAAGTTGGTTTTTAGAGCCATTTTTCACTTGGAGAGATGCCTATAATATTCGACAAGGTAATCCAGATTTATTGCCACAGTATATTGATTCTTACGAATTGGGTTTTATCAAAGACTTCAAAAAAGGGAGTATTTCAACGGAATTGTATCATAGAACCACACATAATTTAATCAATCGTGTAAAATCAGTTTATAGCCCAAGTGTTTTCTTAACTCGCCCTGAAAATGTAGGAACAGACTTTTCGACAGGACTTGAAGTAGCATTGAACAATAAATTATTTAAATGGTGGAAATCCAATTTATCTTTAAACGCATTTAATTATCAAATCAAAGGTAATTTAAATGATGAAGTTTATGAGAACAATTCAAATAGTTGGACACTTAGATGGTCTAATAATTTTAGTTTACCCAAAGATTTTCAATTCCAATTGGTTACTAAGTACAATAGTGAGATTGTAACTGCCCAAGGAATTACCAGTTCATTTTTTACATCAGATATATCTTTGAAAAAACAGTTTTTTGATTCCAAATTAACGGCTATACTTCAGGGATCCAATATTTTCTCTACCTCCCGTCGAGAAACTTATTTTGAAGGAAAAGATTTTTATTATTATTTTTTAAGAGTGCCTTCTGCTCCTATGATTTCATTATCATTATCTTTTAAAATCAATAATTATAGCAAACGGTTACAAAGAGAGCGATCGGATGAATTTTAAAAATTTCATCTACCCTCTTGTTACGACCACCTTTGCATCTTTGCGCCTTTGCGTGCCATAATAAACATTTACAACTTTGCGTCTTTGCGCCTTTGCGAGCCACTATAAACATTTACACACCACCTTTGCGCCTTTGCGTCTTTGCGTGCCATAATAAACATTACACCT